>DASVHS010000302.1:0-3664 GCA_036382495.1 Thermoanaerobaculia bacterium
TATCGTCTGGCGCTGTTCGACGTCGACTCAACATTGGTGACCATCGAAGGCATCGACGTCCTCGCCGGCGGCAACCCCGAGATCGCCCGTCTGACCGAGGCGGCGATGAATGGCGAGGTGCCGGTCGATGCGGTGTATGCAAAGCGACTGGAGATCATCCGGCCGACGCGGGACGCGGTTGACGCGCTGGGAAAGCAGTACATCGCGTCGATCGTCAACGGCGTGGAGGCGGCTTTCGCGAAATTGCGGGCAGCCGGCGCAGAGATTCATCTCGTCACGGCCGGCATTGCTCAGGCGATCCGGCCCCTTGCTGCGCATCTGGGAATTCAGGAGCGAGCCGTCCATGCGGTCCTGATGCGTTTCGACGACCGCGGAAACTACGTCGATTTCGATCGCCAGTCGCCGCTCACCAGGACAGGCGGCAAGGAGATTGCGGTTCGCGATATCCGTGCGCGAGCGAAAGGCAAAGCGGCATTCGTCGGCGACGGCGTCACCGATCTCGAGACAAAACTCGTTGTCGACCTGTTCATCGGCTTCGGCGGAGTTCACGTGCGGAGCCGAGTGCGGGAGAATGCGGCCGTGTTCGTCACCGATTTCGATGCCGTTCTGTCGCACCTCATCCAATGACTGACCAGTGCAAGTTTTTCGTTCCCGGACCGACGTGGGTGCGTCCCGCGATCCTGCAGGAGCTGGCGCGGCCGATGATCGGCCACCGCAGCGCCGAGTTCAAAGAGCTGTTTCGTGGCATCAACGCACATCTCAAGACACTGTTCGCGACGAAGCAGACCACGTTTGTCGTCACGTCGTCGGGAACAGGGGTGCTGCAGGCGGCGCTCGAAAACTGCGTGAACCGGCGCGTGCTCGTCACGACCTGCGGCGCGTTTTCCGAGCGCTGGTTCAACATCGCCCAATCCCTCGGCCTGGAAGCGGATCGTCTCGACACCGAATGGGGCAATGCCGTCGACCCGGAGCGGCTCGCCGATCATCTGCGTTCGCGACGAGCGCAGTACGACGCGGTGACGCTGACGCACAACGAGACGTCGACCGGTGTCACAAACGACCTCGCGATTCTTGCGTCAGTCGTTCACGAAGAATCGCCCGACACGCTCGTGCTCGTCGACGCGGTTTCATCGCTCGGCGGCATTCCCGTGCAGTTCGACGAGTGGAACCTCGACGTCTGCATGGCCAGCGTCCAGAAAGGAATCGCGCTGCCCCCCGGGATCACCGTCGCGGCGGTGTCGGACGCCGCGGTTGCACGCGCGGAGAAGCATCCGTATCGCGGAACGTACTTCGATTTTCTCGAGTACAAGAAGCAGGCGGAGTCGGACGGTGTTCCGGCTACGCCGTCGATCCCGCATTTTTACGCGCTGGCGAAGCAGCTCGATCACATCGTGCGCGAGGAGACGCTTGCCGCACGCTTCGATCGCCATCGCCGCATGCGCGACATGACGATCGAACGGACGGCGAAGTACGCGCGGCTCGCGTCGGATCCGGCATACGCGTCGATGACGGTCTCGGCGCTCGAGCCGTCGAACGTCGACGCGGAAATCCTCCGCTATCGCATGAAAGAACGCGGCTTCACCCTCGGCGGCGGTTACGGGCAGTGGAAGGAAAAGACGTTCCGGATCGGCCACATGGGCGACATTCCGCTCGACTCGCTCGCAGCGATGCTCGATGTGCTCGATGAGGTGGCCGCGGGATGACGTTTCGTACGCTCGTCACGGACACGCTCGCCGAATCGGGCCTCGAGATTCTTCGGGCGGCGAAGGATGTCGATCTCGATTACCGCCCTGGTCTCAAAGGCGCTGACCTTCTACGCGCGGTCGCCGAATCGGATGCGTTGATCACGCGAAGCGGAACGGCTGTGACCGAGGAGCTGGTGAGCTCGGGGAACCGGTTGCGAGTGATCGGAAGGGCGGGCGTCGGTCTCGACAACGTCGACGTCGACGCGTGTACCGCGCGCGGCATTCTGGTCATCAACGCGCCGACGGCGAACATCATGTCGGCGACCGAGCACACGATGGCGATGATGCTCGCGCTCTGCCGCAACATCCCGGAGGCGCACGCTTCGGTGAAAAGGGGCGAGTGGGCGCGGTCGAAGTTCATGGGCATCGAGCTCAATGCGAAAACACTCGGCATCGTCGGGCTCGGGCGCATCGGTACGCGCGTCACGCAACGCGCAAGAGCGTTCGGAATGCGCGTGATCGCGTTCGACCCATACATCGCGCCGACCGTGTTCGAGCGCAGCGGCGCCGAGCAGGTCACGCTCGACGAATTGCTCGCTCAATCGGACGTCATCACCGTGCACACGCCACTGACTGATGAGACGCGCGGAATGATGGGCGCGGACGAGATCGAGAAGATGAAGGCCGGCGTGATCGTCCTCAACATCGCGCGGGGCGGCATTTACGAGGAGAAAGCACTCGCCGATGCGCTGAATCGCGGCAAGGTCGCCGGCGCGGCGATCGACGTCTACGTCACCGAGCCGCCGGGAAAAGATCACCCGCTCGTCGCGGCGAAGAACACGATCGTGTCCCCGCACATCGGGGCGAACACGATCGAGGCCCAGGACCGCGTCGCCGTCCAGACATCGGAGATGGTCATCGAAGCGCTGCGCGGATCGATCTTCGTGTCCGCCGTGAATCTTCCGTTCGAGGGATTGTCGGACGCCGACGCGGCGCCGCTGATCAAGCTTTCGGAGAAGCTCGGCCTGTTCGCCGCGCAGATCATGAACGGCCCGATGAATCGCGCCGCGATCGAGTTGTGGGGGATCGAGGAGCGGCTGACGAAAATCCTGTCGGTCGCTGCGCTCAAGGGTGTGCTCACGCCGCACCTGTCGGAATCGGTCAACTTCGTGAACGCGGAATCGATCGCAGAGACGCGGGGAATCGCGATCAGCTCCACCACCCACCCCGTCCCTCACGACTACACGAACCTGATCACGTTCCGTGCAGGATCAGGATCGAATGAGGTATGTGTTTCAGGTACGCTTTTCAGTGAAAAGAATCAACGCATTGTTTCCGTGAACAATTTTCGTGTTGAATTCAAGCCCGAGGGGCATTTGATCTACATCATCAACAAGGATGTGCCCGGCGTCGTCGGCAAGGTTGGCACTCTCCTCGGCGACCGCGAGATCAACATCGCCGAGTACAACCTGGCCCGGAGCGGAAGCGGCGGCAAGGCCATGGCCATCATCACCGTCGACTCGCCGCTCGACGATGAGACGCTGAGCTTCCTGCGCTCCTATCGCGAGATGGTCGAAGTGAAACAGGTGAAGTTGTAGCTACTTCGCCGGCTTTTCGAGCAGAAACGTGATCTCTTCCGCGGCCGTCCGGTTGGGTTGCTCGGATGACGGATCGGCTGCGGGATAAGGTTCAGCGACGACCCCGGCCACGAGTCCGTCTTCGTCGAGGACGGGACTGCCGATGAAGTCGCGCCAGTCGACGTTGTCGTCGAACTCGAGCGCGAACATTCCCCCACCCGACGCGGTCAACGGCATTCGCCCGTGAATCTCGACGGTGTAAACCGCCTGCCTGCATGGCGCGACGCCGGTTTGACAACCGACAACGTACGCTCGCGAGTGCAGCTTCATCGGCGCCGGACGTTGTTTGAGGGGATGAACTGGCAACGATGATGATGGCTTGAACGTCGCCACGACTCCCCG
>DASVHS010000303.1:0-5000 GCA_036382495.1 Thermoanaerobaculia bacterium
GCGACCGACGGTCTGGCGAAGCTCATCGGCGAGAAAGAATTCTCGATCCTTTTCCACGAGGGCGAGCGCGACAACATCCATATCTCTCTCGTCGCCCAGCGCGTCATCCTCGTCGTCATCTTCGACGAGAAGTCCTCCCTCGGCCTGGTCCGGCTTCGAGTGAAGAAAGCATCGATGGAGCTGGAGAAGACGTTCGAACAGCTCATGAAAAAAGCCGAAGCCGAGCGCGGCAACCTCGCGAACCGGTTCGACTCCCCGTTCGCCGAGATCACTGACGAAGACATCGATAGTCTGTTCAGCGAATGACGTTCATCAATTACGCCGCTCGCGAGATCAACTGCAAGATCGTTTACTACGGCCCGGGTCTCTGTGGAAAAACGACGAACCTGCAGTGGATCTACGACAAGACCAACCCCCAGGCGAAGGGCAAGCTGATCTCGCTGGCGACCGAAACCGATCGCACCCTGTTCTTCGACTTTCTCCCTCTCGACCTCGGCACCGTTCGCGGGTTCAAGACACGCTTTCACCTCTACACCGTTCCCGGCCAGGTCTTCTATGACGCGTCGCGCAAGCTGATCCTCAAAGGTGTGGACGGTGTGATCTTCGTCGCGGACTCGCAGGAGCCACGCATGGAAGCGAACATCGAGTCGCTGCAGAACCTCGATCGGAACCTCAAAGAGCAGGGCTACGAGCTGAAGTCGGTTCCCTACGCGCTGCAGTTGAACAAGCGCGATTTGCCCACGGCCGTTTCGGCGGAAGAGATGTACCGCCAGCTGAATTTCAAGGGCGAGCCGACGTTCGAGGCGGTCGCCATGAGCGGAACGGGCGTATTCGATACGCTGAAAGCTGTGGCAAAGCTCGTGCTGAATGAGCTGAAGAAGAAATAGGTCGCTGGGTCTCTAGGTCGCTGGGTCCCTCGGTCAGCCCAGCGACCCAGCGACCCGGCGACCCAGCGACCAACATGGATCCCCACTTCCGCAAGCTCTACAACGCCCAATTCACCCAGGAGCGCTACGCGTGGTTTCAACGCGAGCTCGCCCAACGCCTCAACTGCACGTTCGAGTTCCGCCTTGCCGAGACGCCGCTGTTCCTGTCGGACGACTTCAAGTCGCAGGCGGTGAAGGCGGCGAACGAGATCATCGCGCAACTATCCGAACCCGCGCGGCTCGTAAAAATGAAGCGCGCCATCCCACCGCAGTGGAATGTGCCGGCGATGGATGCGCTGCCGAACATCACGCAGGTCGACTTGGCGATTGTCGACGACAACGGCCGGTTCGTCCCGAAGCTCATCGAGCTGCAGGGCTTTCCGTCGCTGACCGCGCTGCAGGTCGTGAAGCGCGACGTCTACACCGACATGATGCACTCGATGCCCGGCCTCGACCGCTGGTGGTCGTGCTGGTTCTCCGGACTCGATCGCGACGAATTTCTCGACCTCGCGCGCCGGACGATCGTCGGAAAACAGGATCCGCGGGAAGTGATCCTCATGGACATCGATCCGCCGAGTCAGAAGACGTACCCCGATTTCGCGGCAACGAAATTGTTGTTCGATGTCGACGCCGTCGATCCAACAACGCTTGTGAAACGCGGCAAAAAATTGTTTCGAGCCGACGGAACCCCAGTCCGGCGCATCTACAACCGGATCGTGTTCGATGAGCTGATTCTCAAGAAGATCCAGTTGCCGTTCGACTATCGCGAAGAGCTCGACGTCGAGTGGATGCCGCATCCGAACTGGTACTGGACGTGGTCGAAGTTCTCGCTGCCGTTCCTCAACCATCCATCCGTGCCGAAGGCGACGTTCGTTTCCGACCTCGACCGGGTGCCCGACGATCTGTCGCGCTACGTCCTCAAGCCGTTGTTTTCCTTCGCCGGGGCCGGAGTGAACGTCGATCCGACCCATGCCGACATCGCCGCGATTCCCGAGAACGAGCGCAACGCGTGGTGCATCCAGGAAAAGATCGAGTACGCGCCCGCGATTCAGGCCGCGGACGGCGGCAGCGTGAAGGCAGAAGTCCGAATGATGTTCTTTCGTCCGGACGACGAACCGAAGCCGATCCTCGGCCAGAACCTCGCCCGTCTCTCCCGCGGCAAACTCCTCGGCGTCGACTTCAACAAGGCGTTTACGTGGGTTGGATCGTCGGTCGCGCTATCGCCGAGCTCATGAACGTACCTCCGCGATAGAGCAGCCACAACGCAACGAGCTGGATCAGGTGGTAGACGTCGTTGTGATACGCGATCGGCGCCTGCTGCACAATCGCCGCGACAATCGACACGATGACGCTGCCGATCACCCATCGTGACATCGGCGAGCGACGAACGATCATGACTGCGGACAGCAGGAACAACGTGACGCCGTAGTCGGCGATGACCCAACCGAATCCATCATGAGTCGTCATCCATAGTGCATAGACGACGAAAATCACGATCGCGATGACGCGAAGAAACGGCATGAGCAGGAACAGACTGGCGAGACCGATCGAGTAAACGGTTGCCTTCCAGACCGCGGCGCCGCCGAAGCCGTGGTACGTGCCGCCGAAAAATGATCCGCACGCGGTGAAGAAAAAGGCGATCGCCCAGAAACGTACACCGCGACGCCACAACAGAATGCCGAAGATCGTCGAGGCGATCGTCAGCATGTAGTCGGTGGCCATGGTGATCGGCTCGTTAACCAGGAGTGTGCTCGGTTGGTAAATCATGTCATTCCGACCCTGAGCGCAGCGAAGGGGAGGAACCCGGGTGGGCGGCGGTAGCAATGTGTTCCCCTCGTGCGCTGGTCCCGAAATCGACGTCACGAACGAGCTCAACCAACTCGAATCCTTCGCTCTCCAGGAACTCGCGCAACCTTTCCGGCGCAATCGCCCATCGCCCCGGTTCGCCGTGCTTGCGCAGGTACCAGTCCGCGACGAACGTGGCGTTCTGAAAATTGATCGGCGTACGCGGTTGCCAGAACGTGAAGACGAGACGAGTCGGTGCCGCGCGCGCCTTCAACTGCCTGAACACGTTCCGCACTTCGGCTTCGTTCAGATAAAGCAGGACAGACTCGGCGACGAAGATCGCCGGCTCGTTTTCGCGATACCGGGACGAGCGCTTCAGCGCATCTGTCATCGTTTCTTTTGTGAAATCGACTGGCAGCAGTTCGAGAGCGGCGGCATGGCCGCCGCACTCCAGAAGCTCGGCTTTGAGCGTCTGCGTGGCGGGATGGTCGATCTCGATGCACGTCATCTCGCGCGAAAGGCGGAGCGCGAGCGTGTCCAGTCCTGCGCCGAGTACGACGAGCTGGCGAATGCCGGCTGCGCGAACGAGCTGTTCGATCCTTTGCTTCCGCAGGACGTAATGCAGCGTGAGGCCGGGAACCGTGAGCCGCTCGCGAATCGCGACGACCACTCGATCGAACCACGATGAGCCGCTGCGATCTTTGATGAAGCTGCGCAGCAGGCGCCCCGCTTCATCGGGCACCAGGTGGCGATTTCGTGGATGCGTCGATTGAAACGCCACTCCCGCCGCCACGAGCAGCGCTGTGCTGCTCGGCGCGTCATTCATGTGTTGAACATCGCCTTGTAGTGGCGGTACCACTCGCTCTGAAACCGTTCGTGCGGATCGAAGTGACGTTTCTTCCGCAGAAATTCGGCGAACTGCGGATAGCACGCTTCCACCTGATCGCGCCGCGCCCAGCGGTGATACGTCAGGTAGTAACTGCCACTGCGTGCGACCGCCATGTCGATGAGGCGCCGGAATGCGTCGGCGGCTCGCTTCATCGCCGCATCCGAGTGCTCGACATGCAGATTGAAGATGACGCATGCGTACGACTGCTTCGCCCACGGCAGGAACGTGTCGTCGTCGCGCTCGATCAGCCGCACCGTTCCGTAGACCACGTTGACGTCATTGCGCCGAAAGTCTTCGCGCGCTTCGGCCATGAAATCAGCAAGCCGTTCGCGCGGCACGTAGATCTCCGTGATCATCTCCGTCGACGGCGCGCTGTGCAGCGTTGCGTCGATCGAACGGTGGTAATCGTTCGGGTAGATGCTCAACTGATGCTCGTCCGACCAGTAAACCTGCCCCGACGTGCTCATGTAGTAGTTCACGTAACGCTCATACGCCTGTGACTTGTCGACGTGGGCGAGGAGGAGAAGTTTGCGCCAGTCGTCGTCGTGCAATTCCGCTTGCGTCGACGGCATCGGCGTGTCGTCACTCACCGGGCGGTAGCACGAGAACACGCCGTCGTGCAGGAACTTGTCCGTCTTCGGGTCGATTCCGAACTGAAAGTCGCCGTAGAGGAATCCTTCGTCGATGCGGCGATCGAACGCCTGCTTCACACCTTCGACCTGCTGCACTTCGACGACCCGCTGCACCTTCTGCCGCGGCGCGAGCCGGAGCCCGATCGACGCGATCACGCCGAATAGTCCGTATCCGCCGATCGCCAGCGAAAACAACTCTCGGTTCACTGTTCGGCTGCATTCGACGACTGCGCCGCCGGCGTCGATCAACGTGATCGATTCGACGTCGCCCACGAGCGGCTTGAACTTCAGTCCGCGACCGTGCGCGTTCGCAGCCAGCGAGCCGCCGAGGGTGAGACGGTCGGCGCCAGTTTGTTTCTGCCGGATGGCCCAGGGCGTGTCGAGCAGACGATGCACGAGCTCCGGCCATTCGATGCCGCTCTCGATGTCGATCACTCCGTTCTGCCGGTCGAATGCGAGCACTTTGTTCATGCCCGTCATGTCGATCATCGTCGCGTCGGATGCGAACTGCTGTCCGCCCATCGCGTGACGTCCGCCTGCGATGCAGACGGGACGGCGACTGCCTTTGCTCACGATCGACCGCAGCTCCTCGATCGATTGCGGTCTGACGATTCCCGCGACGCGCGTCCGGTTCAGTTGCGAGTGGATGTCATTGACCCACTCACCGGTCTCACGCTGGCGCGTCGTGATGCACGCGGTCGGGTAAAGCGCGGCAAGGCCGGCCGCCTTTAGAAAATCGCGCCTGTTGAGCATGCCCGATTCTACGGC
>DASVHS010000304.1:0-8857 GCA_036382495.1 Thermoanaerobaculia bacterium
ACAAAATCCGCACATGCGCCATCTTGTCTTCGGATTCGTCGCCCTGGTTGTCCTCAGCGCCCCGCTGGCGCAGGGTGTCGGTCCAGCCGATGAAGCGCGAATCACGCTCCGGCAGGAAGTGCTTCGCGTGATCAACAGCGACCGCGAGGCGAACGGCCTTGCGCCGGTCGAGTTGGACATCGAAGCGTCCGCGATCGCCGATTCGTATTGCCGCAACCAGATCGTGAACGGCACGACCGGTCATTTCACGACCGACGGGTACGCGCCGTACATGCGCTATTCGTTCGCCGGCGGAAACGACGGCGTGAGCGAGAACGCCGCCGCGTGGTCCGCGAACTATCGCTTCACCGATCGCGCCGTTTATCAGATGGCGCGGAGATCCGAAGAAGCGATGATGGGCGAGAGCGCGCCGCACGACGGACACCGCCGCACGATCCTCGACCCGTCCGCGACGCACGTCGGGATCGGTCTGGCCTGGGACAAAGGTGAGTTCCGCATGACGCAGGAGTTCATCCGCCGCTACGTCACCTGGTCGCGCCCGCTGCCGCGCTCCGCCTCGGCTGACGAGCCGGTCACCGGCAGCGCCCATCCCGCGGACGGCTATCGCGTCGAAGCGATCAGCGTGCATCACGAATCCATTCCGGAGACGATGCCCGCGCGCATCGCCAGCTCCATCACCTCATACAGTCTTCCGCAGAAACGTCGCGACTACCTCCCCCGCCTGCCGTCGTTCGCGAACAAGCGCATCGACGGAACGATCCATCTCGTGCGCGAGGAGTACACCGACGGAAGCCACGGCGACTTCAAGGTCGCGCAGGACGGCGGCTTCACGTTCGATGTTCCGCTGCACGACGGACCGGGCGTGTACACCGTCGTCGTATGGGTCGCGAAGAAGAACGACCGCAGCCCGATCGCTGCGAGCAACATCTCCATCCGCGTCGACAAGCCGGCGGACTCGTACGCCGGAACGCGTTAGGCAGGACGTCATCGCGGAGCGGCGGGCGAACAAGAGGAAACGCGGCGGATTCCGCGTCACCCAGGCAGACGCTGACGCTGTCACCAATCATCAATCGACATACGACGCGATCATCATCGGCGGCGGCCCAGCAGGGTTGACCTGCGGGATCTTTCTCGCACGCTACCGCCGCCGCGTGCTGATCATCGACAACGGCAAACCGCGCAACTACGCCTCGCGCGGCATCCACGGATTCCTCGGGCAGCACGACATCAAGCCTGCCGACCTGATCGCACGCGGGCGCGCCGAAGCGAAAACAGTCGGCGTCGAGTTTTCCGATACGACTGCCGAGAACATCGAGCGGCTCGGCGATATCTGGGACGTGACGACCGCGTCGGGAAAAATGCACGCGCGCCGCATCGTCCTCGCGTACGGCGTACGCGATCTGCTGCCCGATGTCCCGAACATCGCGACGTACTACGGCGGGAGCGTGCATCACTGTCCGGATTGCGACGGGTTCGAAGTGAGCGATAAACGCGTCGCGGTCATCGGCTGGGGCAAGAGCGTCGTCGGACTCGCGCTCAAACTTCTGCAGTGGACCGACGAGCTGACGATCCTGACAGACGGCAATGAACGCGGCTGGACGAAAGAGCACACGAGCAAGCTGCTCGCGTTCGGCATCGGCGTCAAAGACGAGAAAATCATCGGACTGGAAGGAAAAGCACCTTACGCGACCGCGGCGGTGCTCGCGACCGGCGAACGGGTGGCGCTCGACGCGATCTTCTTCACGATCGGCACGGAGCGCACGTGCGACCTCGCCGAGAAACTCGGGTGCAAGCTCGTAGAAGACACGCCGTGTCTTGCCGTCGACGACTACAAGAAGACGAGCGTCGACGGCGTTTACGCGATCGGCGACCTCGCCCCCGGCTCGCAACTCGCGATCACAGCGGCGGCGGACGGGGCGGTCGCGGCGATCGCGATCAATAAGTCGCTGCTCGAACCGGCACGGGTGGCGTAATCAGGGCCCTCTCCCGCACGCGGGAGAGGGTGGCCGAAGGCCGGGTGAGGGTCAGCCCCTCATCCGCCGCTTCGCGGCACCTTCTCCCCGCTCAGCGGAGAGAAGGCACATCTACCGCGAGTACTGATCGATGATTGTTTCGATCGCGCGGCGGCACACGCGGCAGAAGCCGACCTCATCTCGCGTGAACATGATGCAATCGACTTGCGGACGGTACAGTCCCTTCGCTTCGTAACCCGCGCCTTCGAACGCACCGACTTTCCCCGCATACTTTTCCGCGCCGAGGACGCGCGTTTCCCATTCCTGCTCGCGACGAAAGAGCTCGTCCATCTTCGACTCGGGCACGTTCGCCTCGCGCAATTTGCGTCGCTCGGCCTGGTACTCACGCTGATGCGTCTCGAATTTTTCCTTGTCCCACGACGTGGGCAACGGCGTGTCCTTGTCGGCCATCGACTCCCACTTCGGATGCGCGCCGTTCGCGGTCAGGTTCGGTTCCCACGGTTCGGGATGTGCTTCTCCGCCCGTCGCGTACGCAACATCAGAGGTGTAGTACTCGTCGCCGAGGCCGGCGAAGTGGTGACCGAATTCGTGAACGAAGACGTACGCGGAGAAGGCGCTGTCGACTGACGACGTCGCCTGATCCATGAAGATCCCGCCGCCGCCGTACTGCTTCTCGTTCACGAGAATTTCCAGGAAGTCGTAAGGCGCCGCGGACGCGATGTCGCGCAGCGAACGGTTGTCGCGCGTGAGCACGTATCGCTCGGAATCGAAGATGTTGTACTCGACGCCGGTCGGAGTCCTGCGGTTATCGCTGGTGCGCGGCCGGTGCACTCCGCTCATCGTCGCCGGCACCATGAGTGCGCGCACGTTGAAGTCACGCTTGCGGCTCTTGAACGGCTCAGTGTCGAACAGCTTTCCGATCAGCCGCTTGATATCGGCCTGGAACTTCGGCTGCTCCGCATCGGTGTAGCCCTCGCCGATGACGAGCAGATCGACCTTCTCGGACACCGGTCCGTTCTCGAGAATCGTGAACAGCTTTCCGACCGGGCGAACGGTTGCCGGATTCACGAAGCGCGAGTTCGGATCGATATCCGTCGACCAGATCTTCTGGAACATCTCGTTCTTATCGCGCTTCTTCAGAACGATCTGAACGTTCTTCTTCGGCCACGGGAACCTCAACGACTCGTGAAACGTCCCCGCGCGCTCCTTCGCTTCGTCGGTCGTCTCCCATTCGCTGTAGATGGATGCGAAACCGCGCGAATAGATCACGCTCTTCGAAGCAGCGTCGATGACCTCGAACTGATACTTGCCGAGGTTTGTGGTGTCGACGAGACGGGTACGGCTGCCGGGCCAGGGACCATCGGACACGATCCGGTCGAGCGCGAAAATCTCCTCGCCGCGATTTCCGGTGTGGAAGTAGTCGACGCGCATCGTCTGGCCGGTGAAAAAGTCGTTGAACGTTGATCCGGCTGCCGTGGCGGCGGCCGCTCCGCAAACCATTACGAGGAGGAGCGCGCGAAGACGCATGTCACAGGTTCCTTTCGGGCGTGATTCTATTGCAGCGGTATTCTTGCCGGACATGCGACGCATTCTGGCGCTGACTCTCTCGTTGTCGTTCCCGCTCGCCGCACAGGTGCAGGAGCAGATCACCGTCGAGCGCATCCTCGTCGACGCCCGCGTCACCGACTACAACGGCGACATGATCCTCGGCCTCACCCCCTCGGATTTCACGGTCAAGATCGATGGGAAAATCGCGAACGTCGAATCGGTCGAATGGATCCCCGAAACCGCAGCGCAGCGCGAGATTGCAGGGATGGACGATGCGGCGCCGGCCGTGACGACGACGAACGCTGATGTTCCGAAAGGGCGCCTCTTCATCTATTTCATCCAGACCGACTTCGCGCGCAACACCGCGCGCGTCAGCGGGCAGATGAGTTTTCTGTCATACGCCGATCAGATGATCGATGACCTCGAGGAAGGCGATCGCGCCGCCGTCTTCTCATTCGACTCGCACATGAAGTTCCGGCTCGACTTCACCGACGACAAGCGTGCGCTCAAGGACGCGATGCGGTCGTCGATGCTCACCGACGAGCCGCCGGTGCCGCAGATCGTGCCCAACCCATCGCTCGCGCGCCGGCTCGACCGCGAACAGATGAAAAAATGCACGTCGTCGGACGAGGCGTTCATCCTCGTCGCGAATGCGGTGCGGCCGATCCCCGGACCGAAGTCGATGATCCTGTTCGGCTGGGGCCTCGGCGAACGGAGCGGCGGCGCGGTCGTGATGAACAGAAAATATCCGATCGCGCTGTACGCGCTCGAGACGTCGCGCGTAACTGTGTTCGCGATCGACACGACCGAAGCCGATTACCACGATCTTGAAATGGGTCTGAAGCAGGCTGCCGGCGACACGGGCGGACTGTACGCGCGCGCGTTTCGATTCCCGCAACTCGCCGTGAATCGTGTGCAGAAGGCGCTGGCCGGTCACTACGAGCTCGAGGTCCGCAAGCCGGACCTGAAGAATCGCGGCAATCACGTCATCGAGGTGTCGGTGAATCGCCGCAAGGCATATGTGATGGCGCGCTCGAGCTACGTGGACAGCGACTAGCAAGTGTGGGACCGGCACTCCTGCCGGTCCGGACAGGCAAGAGTGCCTGTCCCACACTCCATGACGACCGAGCCGTCACCCTTCATATTGATGCAGGCACTCGACGGCGCGCGCGTGCTCGAGCTCGAGCTTCGCCGCTTCTTCGGCGGCGCCGTCGGTCGTGCCTTTGCGTCCGATCTGCTCGATGACTTCGGCAATCGCACGGACCGTCATCGCGCCCATGTTTCCGGCGCTGCTCTTGAGGGCGTGTGCCGCCTCGGCGAGCTCGGTCGGGTCATTCGCCGCGAGAGCAGCTCGAATCGCTGCGATGCGCTGTCCGCCATCGGAGACGTACAAGCCAATCAGGTCGCGGACGAAGTTCTCGTCCGTCCCGCCGAGCTGCCGCAAATACGCAATCGTCGTCGGCTCGACTGCCTCGGAAAAATCCAGTTTGGTTTCCGTACCGGGCAGCCAGCGCTCAAGCGCCTGAGCGAGATCGCTCTCCGACACAGGCTTCGCCAGATAGTCATCCATGCCCGCGTCGAGGCAGCGCTCGCGATCACCTTGCAACGCATTGGCAGTCAATGCGACAACAGGCGTGTGTTTCAGATGACCTTCCCGTTCGCGAATGCGACGTGTCGCCTCGAAGCCGTCCATCTCCGGCATCTGACAGTCCATTAACACGAGGTCGTACGGAATCCGATCGAGAGCTTCGAGAGCCTCGACGCCGTTGGACACTGGATCGGCGTCGAGCCCGAGCTTCTTCAACTGCCGGATCGCCAGTTTCTGATTCACCGGGTTGTCCTCGGCCACGAGGATGCGCACGTCGATCCGGCGGGGCATCGGCGCGCTGGGCCTCGGACGTTCGAATCGCTTGACCCGCTGACGGCCGGCCACGGCGTTGACGATCGCATCGAAGAGCGCGGACTGCTTCACGGGCTTCGTCAGCGACGTTTCGAATCCGGCGTCGCGCATGATCGCCGGATCGATGCGGTCCGCCATCGACGTCACCATGATCAAGTGCGTGTGCGCGATCTCCGGGTCCGCCTTGATCGTGCGGCCGAGCGTCAGTCCGTCCATCTCGGGCATGAACATGTCGATGATGGCGACCGGAAAGGCCTCCCCGACACCGGCTGACTCGCGAAGCCGCGCCAGCGCCTGCAACCCGCTCTCGACTTCTTCGCCCGTCATGTTCCACGCCTCGAGGTTGTGCCGGAGCAGCCGCCGGTGCGTGTGGTTGTCGTCGACGACGAGCACGCGCAAGCCGCGCAGATCGACGCGCTCGGACGCGCCCTTCTTTTCCGCGCGTTGCAGCGGCAGCGAGAACCAGAACGTCGATCCTTTTCCAGGCGCGGAGTCGACGCCGATCGTGCCGCCCATCAATTCGACGAGTTGCTTCGAGATGGCGAGGCCGAGGCCGGTGCCGCCGTATTCGCGGGTGGTGGTGGCGTCGGCCTGAGAGAACGGCCGGAACAGACGATCGATGACTTCGTCCGACATGCCGATCCCGGTGTCGGTCACGGCGAAGCGGACGTTCACGCTCTCGTCATCGGATCGAATCGCGTTCGTGTGGATGATGACTTCGCCGTCGCTCGTGAATTTCACGGCGTTGCCGACGAGGTTCGTCAACACCTGGCGGATCCGTCCGGCGTCGCCGCGCATGACGTCGGGGATGTCGTGATCGAACAACACGCCGATATCGAGTCCCTTGCTCTGGGCAGGCTCGCTGAAGAGATCGATGACGGACTCGATCGTGTTGTGGATCTCGAAGTCCATCTGTTCGATCTGAAGCTTCCCCGCTTCGATCTTCGAGAAGTCGAGGATGTCGTTGATGATCGTCAGCAGCGCGTCCGCACTCGTGCGAACGATCTGCGCGAGCTCGCGTTGATCGTCATCCAGCTCGGTGCCGGCGAGGAGACCGCTCATGCCGATGATGCCGTTGAGCGGGGTGCGGATCTCATGGCTCATGTTCGCCAGGAACTGCGACCGCATCTCGGCCGCGTGAAGCGCGGAGTCGCGCGCGAGGGCGAGCGCGCGATTCAGTTCGCTGCGGCGGCGGAAGTCGCGGATCGCCAGGATGAGGATCGCCACGACGAAGAGAACATCGACGACAGTGCCCACCCAGAGCGCGATCATCGTGCGCTTTTCCTGCGTTTCCGAACGGCGGCCGCGCTCATCGAGAAGCTTCAGCTCCTCGCTGCGCAACGCATCGATGCGATCGGTGACCGCGCCCATCGTCACCATCCCACCGCGAGCGGCCACGATCGTCCGAGCGGCTTCGAAGCCGGATGTCTGCCGCAACGCGACGACGCTGTCGATGTAGGCGAGTTTCCGTTCGATCGCGCCGGCGAGATCCTCGACGCGGCGTGCCTGCGCTGGATTGTCCGCAACACGATCGCGCAGCTTCGCTACGTCCGCGTGGACCATCGGCTTCAATTTGCGGACTTCGCCGGCAAACACTTCCTGGCCGGTAATCACGTAACCGCGCTGTGCCGTCTCCGCAGCCTCGATGTGGGCGCGCGTCTGCTCGAGCAACAACAGGACGTCGTACGTGTGCGTTACCCAGCGGCTCGCGTCGAGAGACGCGGTCGTGTTGTAGAACGACACAGTGACGATTGCGATGACGATGGAAAGCGCCGCACTGACGCTGAGCGCAAGGCGGTGCCTCCACGCGAATCGAACAGGCATTCCGGTCTAGGGTACCAAGCGCCCTTCGCCGAAGCCCAGAATCCAGAAGCGGGGATCGCCGTTTTCGGCGATGGCGCGGCGGAGGTCGTCGACCGGCTGCATCTCGCCGTCGTCGCCCAGGCGGAACGTGCCGAAGTGCATGGCCACGCTGGTCGAAGCGTTGAGGACCGTGTGCGCCTTCACCGCTTCGGCGGGATCGATGTGCGCGGGCTTCATGAACCAGCGCGGAAGGTATGCGCCGATCGGAAGACAAGCCAGGCGGATCGATGGGAACCGGCTCGCGATCTGCTCGAAGTGATCGCTCCATCCCGTGTCACTGGCGAAGTAGACGTTGCCGGCACGACCGCTGATCACGAAGCCGCCCCACAATGTCCGGTCCCGATCCGACAGCGCGCGCGCGCAGAAATGGTGAGCAGGAACGAGCGTGATGTTGTCCTTCGTCTGCCACCAGTCCATATCCTCGGCGCCTTCGACGCCGTGTCGCGCCATCAACGCCGAGTTGCCGAGTGGCGTGAGGATGCGTGGGTGAAAACGCGACTGCAGAGCGCGGAGAGTCGGTATGTCGAGATGGTCGTAATGGTTGTGACTGACGAGGACGACGTCGATCTTCGGCAGGTCGTCGAAGCGGATGCCGGGCGCACGATGCCGTTTCGGTCCAGTGAAGGAAACGGGCGAGCAGCGATCCGACCAGATCGGATCGGTGAGGATGTTGAGGCCGTCCATCTGGATGAGCAGCGTCGAGTGATTGATGAACGTGACGCGCAGGTCGTCGACGCGCGCGGGCGGGCGTGGCCCGGCCGGCTCATCGACCCAGTCGCGCCACGGACCGCGATCGCGATTGAGCATCCATTTGATGAACGACCCTTCCGATTGTCGCAGCGGACTGTTGTTGAAGAATCGCTTCCCGTCGAAGTGATCGGTCATCGGACCGTGGTAGTGCGGCGACGCGACGATCGTTCGTTCGAGCAGGACGGCGGTGCCGGCGAGCGTCGCCGCCGCAGCGGTGAAGATCGCGGCTCGTTTCATCGGCGGCGAATTGAAGCACAGTTGACCGTCAGGAATCGGTCGGAATAGGATGCGAACGCAGTCCGTTGCGAGGGCCCCGCAGGCGCTTAGCTCAGTTGGTAGAGCATCACCTTCACACGGTGGGGGTCACCGGTTCGAGTCCGGTAGCGCCTACCATTTCTAAAGTTCTCACGCCGCTTACGTTAGACGAAACGGAGCGGCGTTTTTCTTTCACTGCTCTTGTGCGAAGTGTTCGCGAAAGTGTTCGCGCAGTCCGGGTCCGGTCCCGGGTCGGGTTCAAGCGGGTTGCAGTGACAGCATCGGGCCGCTCCCACGAGTGCGCGCCAGAAGTGCTGGTGCAAGGAGCCCATGAGGCGCGCCAAGGCGCTCGACGTGCCCGTGACCGCACTCTTCGACGAGTTCCCACCCGGACGCTGAAGCGTATTACGGTTGTAGTTCCTCTCTGCGCCTCTTACTTGACACTCAGGCGTACATCAAGCGGCTGTCCTCCTCGTCGACGGCGGCAGGGATGTTGGCGGCGATTCGCGGTGGCTTGCACATAGCACGTTGTACAGGTGCCGCACGAAGTGATCGTTCGCGAGCTGCT
>DASVHS010000305.1:0-17170 GCA_036382495.1 Thermoanaerobaculia bacterium
TTGTCGTTCCCCGCGGCCTGATACAACTTGAGGATGATGTTCTCGACGTCCTCACCGACGTAACCGGCTTCGGTCAGCGTCGTGGCGTCGACGATCGTGAACGGGACCGACAGCATGCGGGCCAGCGTCTGCGCGAGCAGCGTCTTGCCCGTTCCCGTCGGACCGATCAGCAGGATGTTCGACTTCTGCAGCTCGACGTCCTGGCGCGTGTTGCGCTGGTGGTAGTCGATCCGCTTGTAATGGTTGTAGACCGCGACGGCGAGCTTCTTCTTCGCCCGCTCCTGGCCGATCACGTAGAGATCGAGAAATTCCTTGATCTCTTTTGGCTTGGGCAGCGCACCCGTTCCTTCCAGGGTTCCCGGCTCATCCTTCCGGTCCTCAGCGATGATGTCGAGACAGATGTCGACACACTCGTCGCAGATGTAGACGGTGGGACCGGCGATCAGCTTTTTGACGTCGCGCTGACTCTTGTTGCAGAAGCTACAACGAAGAACGTCGCCGCTGTTCCCCTTTTTGGACATGAGTGGGTTGGGCCCTTTCCTGATCGCAATTCTGAGCCGCGATTCGAGAGGGTGTCAAGGATCGCGGCGTCTCGTGTGAACGAACTCGGTGCCAGTGGTCATTCCACGGGCAATTTGTGTCCTTAATCGCGCTTCGCGATCACCTGATCGACGAGGCCGTATTCGACGGCATCCTGTGCCTGAAGGATGTAATCGCGGTCCGTATCGCGGGCAATCCTGTCGATCGTCTGGCCGGAGTGATTGGCCAGGATCTCGTTGAGACGCTGTCGCTGCCGGATGATGTCTTTCGCGTGAATATCGATGTCGGTCGCCTGGCCGCCGAGGCCCTGCATCCAGGGTTGATGGATCAGCACGCGTGAGTTCGGTAGCGCGTATCGCTTCCCTTTTTTCCCCGCTGCGAGAAGCACGGCCGCCATCGACGCCGCCTGGCCGATGCAGATCGTGGCGATGTCGGGTTTCACGTACTGCATCGTGTCGTAGATTGCGAGGCCGGACGTGATCGATCCGCCGGGTGAGTTGATGTAGATGGAGATGTCCTTCTCCGGGTTTTCCGCTTCCAGAAAAAGCATCTGGGCGATGATCAGATTCGAGACTGTGTCGTCGATCGTTTGTCCGAGGAAGACGACGTTGTCTTTGAGGAGGCGGGAGTAGATGTCGTAGGCGCGTTCCCCGCGCGACGTCTGCTCCACAACCATCGGAATCAACACCATGGGATCAGATCTCCTTGACAGCTGGCTGAGTCTATCGTGACTGGCGGTTCGTCATGCCTGATCGTAAGGTCAGGGAAAGGCTGAAGTGAGCCGCGTCCTTCATCCTTCAGCCTTCAGCCTTCGGCTTTCGGCTTCGATTCCTTCAACACCAGCTCGAGGGCCTTCTCCTGCCCGAGGGATGCGCGCAGCGACTCATACGTTCCGTCGTGTTTGAGGTGATGCTTGACGTCGGCGAACTCGCGTCCCTGCTCGGTTGCGGCGCGACGGATCTCGGCATCGACTTCGACGTCGCTGACCGTCACTCCTTCTTTCCGCGCGATCGCCTCCAGAATCAACCCCCGCCTCACCCTCTTCACCGCCTCGGGGCGGAAGTCGTCGCTGATCCGCCGCCAGTCGAGATCGGCCTTCTCGATGTCGATGCCCTGCGAGGCCAGGAACCGTGCGTAGTTCTGCAGAGACTTCCCGAGCTCCTCCTCGACGAGCGTCTCCGGAACGTCGAAGTCGTGCGCGGCGATCAACGCGTCGCCGATCTGATTGCGTTTCGCGCGCTGCACGTCGAGCTCACGATGACGGCGGATGTCGGTCGTGATGGCCTCACGCATCTGCGGGACGCTTTCCCAGCTGCCCACGCTCTTCGCGAACTCGTCGTTGACGTCCGGCTTCTCCTGGACGCGGATCTCCTTGAGCGTCACCTCGTGCTTCACGTTCTTTCCGCGGAAGGCTTCGGTCGACGCATCGTCCGGATAGCTTTTCTCGAACGTGGCCGTTTCGCCGGTGCTCTTGCCGCGCAACACTTCATGCATCTCGGGCAGCGGCGTCTCTTCACCAACCTTGAAATGTCCCGTGTCCCGTTTCGTCTCCATCCCCACGGCATTCGAGACGATGTCGATGACGGCGAAGTCGCCGTCCTGGACACCGCGATCGGTGATCGGACGGTACGCGCTGGCCTGCTCGCGAAGACGCTCGATCATCTCGTCGACGTCGGAGTCGGCCACTTCGACTTTCTTGTCATCGACTTCCAGCCCGCGATATTCGCCAAGATTGATCTGCGGCTTCACTTCGAAGTTCGCCTTGAACTTGACCGGCGCACCTTCGATGTAGGGATCCATGCTCTCGAGCTCGGGATCTCCGACCGGCTCGACGCCCTTGTCGGCGATGGCCTCGCGGAAGCTGAGCGGGAGCAGGCGGCTGAAAACTTCCTCCTGGATCTCTTTCGCAAACCGCGAGCGGATCACGTTCGCCGGAATCTTTCCGGGACGGAACCCGGGAAGTTTTGCGTGGCGCGAGAACTCGGTCGTGACTTTCTGCGCTTCGTTGGAGACGCGATCCGCGGGGATCTCGACCTCGACCGACTTTTTGATGGGAGAGATGTCCTGGTAATTGAGAAGAGTCATAGTTCCACTGAATTTCGAATTTCGAAGTTCGAATTCAGAATGAAGAAATTCTCAATTCTTCATTCGAACCTCGAAATTCGAAATTCATCTTTGATGTGGTGCGAAAGGCGGGACTCGAACCCGCACGGCTTTAGGCCACTGGCTCCTAAGACCAGCGCGTCTGCCAATTCCGCCACTTTCGCGCTTCGCCAGCGTAAAACAAAACGAGCACCAGAGGTTGGTGCCCCCGCCAGGACTCGAACCTGGAACCAATGGATTAAGAGTCCACTGCTCTACCAATTGAGCTACGGAGGCGACAGAGGCGCGGATTCTAGGAGGCGGTGCCTGCGACGTCAAGGCGCGCTGGCAGCCAATCCGTCAACCAGCAAACGCTGTCGTCTGCGCAAGTAATCCCATCCCGAATAGAGCGTTGCCACGAGAGCCATGCGGAACAGCAGTTGCGCGAGCCACAAAAGCGAAGGGACGAACGCGTTGACGCCGATCGTGGTGCCGAGCGCTGCCGCCTGCAGCACAGTCGACACCTTCCCCGCGATCGACGGCGGAAAATGCTTCACGTTCATGCGAGTGTAGAGAAAGTATGCGAACACGATGATGAGGAAGTCGCGGAGAAACACGATGTACGTCAGCCAGCCCGGGACGCGCAGCCATGGCTTGTTGCTGAACGTGAAAAAGAGGTAGCCCGACACCATCATCATCTTGTCCGCCATCGGATCGAGCAGCGCACCGATTCGCGAACGCTGATTGAAACGGCGGGCGATCATGCCGTCGAGGATGTCGGTTGCGGCCGCGCTGATGAACAGCACGAACGCGAGAGTGAAATGCTCCGTGACCGACGCCGCGATGAAGAACGGGACAAGGCAGATTCGCAGAACTGTGAGTACGTTTGGGATTGTCATTTTAAGTCAGAGCGCAGAGCGCGGAGGGCAGAGCGCAGGAGAGGCAATTGGTAAGTCTGCGCTCTGCGCACTGCCCTCTGCGCACTGTTTTTAAGTTTGCTGCCGGAACTGGTCCAGCGCGTTCTTCGAGAGATAAACCGTCTTGCCTTCCGACAAGAGCAGGTCCTGGCGCATCAATTCATGGATGAGGCGCGAGACGGTCTCGCGCGACGTGCCGATCATATTGGCGATGGCCTGGTGCGTCGGACGGGTCACGGCAACGTAGCCGTTGTCGAGAACCTTCCCCTGCTGCGTCGCCAGATCGAGAAAAAATCGGGCCAGACGGCCGTAGACATCCATCGTGGCGAGTGACTCGATTCGAAGCGACATGCGACGAACGCGCTTCGACAGCTCCGAAAGCAGCTTCCGCGTGATCGAGAAATTGTCCTGGAGGATCTGCAGAAAATCGGTCCGCCAGATCGTGACGACTTCCAGCGGCTCGAGCGCGACCACCGTCGCCGATCGCGGGGCGTCGTCGAGGAGGGCCATCTCGCCGAAGAACTCGCCCGGACCCATCATCGCCAGGATGATCTCCTTGCCTTCCGGCGAGTTCATCGTGATCTTTACTTTGCCTTCGCGGATGACGCAGAAGACGTCGCCCATCTCGTCCGCGTGGAAGATGACGTCGTCTTTTGCGTACCGGCGTGTCTTCGCCACGCCCGCGATTACAGCGAGCTCGTGGTCGTCCAGCTCCGCGAAAAGCGAGAGCTTCTTGAACAGTGCCGGTTGCATTTGAGGCGGATTCTAGCAATTGTTCCGGTTGCGAGTGGCGATCAAGCGAATCATCCCGATTTCTTCCGGCAAGGGCGGCGTCGGTAAAACGACGTTTGCGATCAACCTTGCCCTGGCCCTTTCGCGGCACGGAAGGACGATCCTCGTCGACCTCGACACGGGCACTTCGGCCATCCGCAACGCCATCGACGTGCCGATCGAGCGCGATCTCTACCATTTCTTTCGCCGCGGCGAACCGCTCGAGAACTGCCTGACCACGCTCGATGACCGCATCGATCCCCAGCGCCAGTTCCGCAACTTCGCGTTCGTGGCCGGCCCGCTTCACCTCATCGACGAGATCACGAACTTCGGTCCCGCCCACAAACAGCGGCTCATCGCGGCGATCAACACACTCGCCGCCGACATCGTGATCCTCGACATGCGGGCCGGACTCGACACGAACGTCATCGACTTTCTGCCGTTTTCGAACTCCGGCATCCTCATCTTCACGCCCCACCTTCCCGCTGCCACGCTAGCCGCGTCGGACATTGTCAAGGCCATCATCTTCCGCAAGCTGCGCCTGATCTTCAGCCGCCAGTCGCCGTTCTTCGAGACCGCGGGCGGCGGCGTGGACTTTTTCCGGCTCGCCAACGGGCTCATCGACCGCGTCGAAGACGTCTACGACGGATCCGTCCCCAACCTCGACGTCTTCACCCTCGACCTCATCGAAAACCTCGGCGACAAACATCCGATCACGCGCGCGGTGCAGCAGACCGTCGACGAGTTCCGCGTCCACTACGTCCTCAATCTCTTCAACGGCGTCGAGGACTCATTCACGACGGCAGTGAAGCCGTTCATCGACAACCTCACCAGCAACGTCTCCGCCCACGTCGGCATCGCCAACCTGGGATGGGTGACGCAGAGCGATGCGATCCACGTCGCGAACCGCAATCGAATCCCGGCGCTGCTGATGCCGCACGAGACGAAGAAGAAAACCGATCGCGTGAAGAAAGAGCTCGAAGACCTGCGCGCGATGGCGATCGGACTTGAGGCACCGAAGAAGAAGCGAAGCAGCCGCTCCGCCGCGATCGTCGAACCTGAAGACCATCTGGCGAGGCAGCTGAATGTCTTGAAAACGATGTTCGATCAGAGAAAAGATGACGACTACTACGCGAACTTCGACTACATCTCGCAGCGCGCTCTGTTCACGATGAAGACGCGCCGGGCGAGCGAGTTCGGCGATACGAAAATCTACACACCGGAAGAGATGCTGGCGACGCTGTTCGCCAAAACTGTTTAAAACAGAGCGCAGAGCGCGGAGGGCAGAGCGCAGGAAAAGCAAAGCAAAACACCTGCGCTCTGCGCTCGGCCCTCTGCGCTCTTTCTGATGAGGAAACGATGAAGAAGCTGATCACGATTCTGTTCGCAGCAGTCGTACTCACGGCAGCCGACAGTCCCGATTTGACGATGCAGACTCGCATCCGGCAGGAAGGGCTGCGCAATTCGAAGGTGATGGACATCGCCAGCGGGTTGATGGACGGCATCGGCGCGAGGCTCACCGGCTCTCCGAACATGAAGCGTGCGAACGAGTGGACACGCGACCAGCTCACGCAATTCGGTCTCTCGAACGCGCACCTGGAGAGCTGGGGACCGTTCGGACGCGGATGGAGCTACGAGTCGTGTTCGGTGCGCATGACATCGCCCGACGTCGTGCAGCTCAACGCGATTCCGAAAGCCTGGTCGCCCGGAACCAACGGTCCGCTTCGCGGCCGTCCGGTGAAAGTGAAACTGGAGACGAGCGACGATCTGCAGAAGCAGAAGGGCAAGCTCGCCGGCAAGATCGTGATGGCGTCGGATCCCACGACGCCGAAACAGCACGAGACGCCCGACTTCCGGCGTTACGACACGAAGGAGCTCTCCGAGCTGGAGCAATACGACATCGCACCGAAGCCGCGATTCACACCCGCGGAAGGCGTGCGGCGCCGGCGTTTCCGCCGCGAGCTCGCCCAGTTCCTCCAGGACGAAAAAGTGGCGGCGCTCATCGAAGAAGGACGCGGCGACTACGGCACGATGGTCGTGCAGTCGTCCGGCTCACAAAAGCCGGAAGATCCTCAGGGCGTGCCGACCGTCACGATGGAAGCGGAACACTACGATCGCATCGCGCGCCTGCTCGACGCGAACAAGGACGTCGAGCTCGAGATCGATTTCAAGACGACGCTCTACGATCAGGACAAGAACGCGTACAACACCGTCGCCGAGATTCCGGGAACGGACAGGAAAAACGAGATCGTCATGCTCGGCGCGCACCTCGACTCGTGGCACAGCGGCACGGGCGCAACCGACAACGGCGCCGGAGTCGTCGCGACGATGGAAGCGGTCCGGATCCTCAAAGCAATCGGCATCGCCCCGCGCCGCACCATCCGCATCGCCCTCTGGAGCGGCGAAGAACAAGGTCTCCTCGGATCGCGCGCGTATGTCGGCCAGCACTTCGGAAAGCGCGAGGATCCGAAAGATCCGAAGCAGCGCGATCTCCCGTTCTCGATGCGCACCGAGAAGACGTCGCTCGTGCTCACACCCGAGCACGCGAAGCTGTCCGCCTACTTCAATCTCGACAACGGCACGGGACGCGTCCGCGGCATTTACGCACAGAGCAACGCCGCCGCCCGCCCGATCTTCGAATCATGGATCGAACCGCTCAAAGACCTCGGCGTCACGGCGGTGACGATGCGCGATACCGGCAGCACGGACCACGTCGCCTTCGACGAAGTCGGACTCCCGGGATTTCAGTTCATCCAGGACGAGATCGAGTACGAGACACGCACGCATCACACGAACTGGGACACGTACGAGCGGCTGCAGAAAGAGGATCTGATGCAGGCGGCGACCGTCATCGCGACGTTCGTGTGGGAGGCGGCGAACCGCGCGGAGATGATGCCGCGCAAGCCGCTGGCGCAATCAGATCTCGCGCCGACGGTGACGACACCGCATTGATCGATGTCATTCCGAGCCGCGAAGACGGCGAGGAATCTGGGTGGGGGGTCGCGCCGCCGCCCAGATTCCTCGCGCTCTGCGGCGCTCGGAATGACGTCAGGCGCGTCCGCCGCCGCGCCGCACGAGGCACTCGACCAGTGTCGCGAAAACGACTCCGAAGATCATGACCGTGTCCTTGAACGGCTTGTAGTGGCTCGTGGAAATCCCGTCGACGAAGCCGAGGTCGATGGGGGTGGTGAGGACTGTGAAACCTCCGCGGCCGGCGCGCACGATGACCTCGCTCTCCATCGCAAAACCGTTCGCATGCAGGCGCAATGTGCGCAGCATGCGCGTCGAGTAATAGCGGTAGCCGCTCTGCGCGTCGCTGATGTCCGTTCCCGACGCGAACGCGATGCTCCGTGCTGAAAAGCGATTGGCCATGCGACGGCGTGGAAGCATCTGGCCAAAAAGATGCGCGCGTCCGCCGATGATGAGATCGCCGCCGGTCTTCCCGTGACAGTCGAGGAACTTCGGGATCTCGCCCGGCAGGTGCTGTCCGTCGGCGTCGAGCGTGATGACGCCGTCGTAGCCCTGTTCGCACGCCCAGGCGAATCCGGTCTTCAGCGCGCCGCCCTTGCCGCGGTTCACCGGGTGCGTGAGCACGTGAGCACCGGCGCGTTTGGCGACGTCGCCCGTGCCGTCGACCGAACCGTCGTCGATCACGATCACGTCCGGCATCTGCTCGAGCGCGGCGCGCACGACCGGCTCGAGCGTTCTCGCGGCGTTGTACGCGGGGATGAGCACGGCGACGCGTGTCATTTCGGCTCCCTCGACAGGAGCATGCTCACGATTCCGCCGCCGGCGGAGATCGCGTTGACGAGAATGTGATCGAGCGCGACCTGGCGACGGTCGCGGTTCACGTCGATGTGCATCTCGTCCTCGCCGGCTTCGAATCCGGCCGATTTGTGAAGCGTCTGATCGCGCATAGCCAGCGCGGCTGCGGCGAGCTGCAGCGCGCCACCGGCGGCGTACTCGCCAAAATAGCCTTTCGTCGCGACGACCGGCAGCCGGCGGCCGGCGAACAGCGACTGAATCGCGCGGTACTCGAGACGATCGGCGCGTTTGCTGCCATTCGCGGATGAATAGACCGCGCCGACGTTCGCCGGATCGATCTCCGCGTCCGCGATCGCAGCGCGCATCGCAGCGGCGACGGCTTCGTGGCCGGTGCCCCAGTCGGAAATCGTCGCCGTCGTATCGCGCGCGATCCCGAAGCCGGAAATGTACGCATACGGCTGGCGCGCCGGCGAGGCTTCGATCGTCAGAATCGCCGCGCCCTCGCCGATCGAGATCCCGTTGCGGCGACGATCGAACGGCCGGGCCTGTTCATCGACGACGCCGTTCGTGTGCGCGAGGGCGCCAACGCGATCGAGAACGCTGAAGATCATTTCGTTGACCTCTTCAACCCCACCGATGAGCGCCGCACCGGCGCTGCCCTTGGCAATCTGCGATGACGCGTACATCGCCGCGGCGAGCGCGGAGGATTCGCGCTGCGTCACCGTGACGTTGAAGCCGCGCAGTCCGTTTTCGATCGCGATGTGACTCCCCGGCGCGTTCGCCACCGACTCGGCGAACAGCTGCGGTGGCGCAAGCGCGGCACCCTTTTCGACGTACTCCTGCATGTAGTCGACGGAAGTCTGGACCGGGCCAAATGAAGTGCCGATGACGACGCCGGCGCCGGCGTCGATCGCTTCGCCGCCACGATCGGCGAGAGCGAGCTTCGTTGCAGACACGCCGTACCGGGAAAGCGTGTTCATGCGCCGCATTTTCATCGGCGCGATGAAGTCGCGCGGCGTGAAGTTCGTGACCAGCGCCGCCTTGTGCGCGGACAGACCGGCCGTGTCGAAACGATCGATCGGTTTGATCGCGCTTTCGCCGGAATTCAGAAGCGCGCGGAACGCATCGACGCCTACCGCGCCAGGTGCGACGACACCGATGCCGGTGATGGCGATCCGGGACATGCGATTGATCGGGTTATAGCACGCGCCGGAACATCAGCGAGACGTTGCTGCCGCCGAAGCCGAACGTGTTCGAAAGTGCGGAAGTCATCGTCATCTTGCGCGGGGTGTGCGGGATGTAATCGAGCGTGCAGTCAGCGGCCACTGCATCCAGGCGCAGTGTCGGTGGCGCCGTCTGATTGATGATCGACAGCACCGTGATCACCGCTTCGATTCCGCCGGCAGCGCCGAGTGTGTGACCGAAGTACGACTTGCTCGACGACACGGGCACATGCGGCCCGATCGCCGAGATGATCGCCTTCGTCTCCGCCGAATCATTGAGCAGCGTGCCGGTGCCATGCGCGTTCACGTAGTCGACGTTCGGCGCGCCGCTCTCCGCCAGCGCGCCACGCATCGCCGACTCCGCACCTCGGCCGTCTTCGGCCGGTGCTGTCGGATGATGCGCGTCGCACGACGCGCCGTAGCCGCTGAACTCCACGAGAATCTTCGCACCGCGAGCAACGGCGTCGTCCCATCGCTCGAGCACGAGATACGCAGCGCCTTCGCCCAGGGTGATGCCTTTGCGCTCCGCTCCAAATGGCGAACACGGCTGCGGATCGACTGCGTGCAGAACATTGAATCCACTGTATGTCAGACGACAGAGCGCGTCGCTGCCGCCGGCGATGGCAACGTCCGCGTGATGCGAGCGCAGGTAGTCGGCGGCCATGCCGATCGCAGCGCCAGCGGACGCGCATGCGGTCGCGTTCGAGACGACTCCGCCGCCGAGCTTGAACACGGAGGCGACAGCGTCGGAAGGACTCGACGTCGGCTGTTGCAGAACATGCGACACGGCGGCGCGGCGCCGGCCCACGACGATGCGCTTGAAGTAGTAGTCCTCGCCCTCGAGCAGACCGCCGGTCGACGTACCGGTCGACACGATCGCGCGGTCCACCGGCAGCGGTGATCCATTCTCATTCGCCTGCTCGATCGCTTCGTTCGCCGCGATGACCGCGAGCATATCGGTCCGCGACATCCGCCGGGCCTCGCGCTTACCGATCGGCAACATCGTCTCGACCGGCTCGGCCACTTCCGCGGCGATGTCGGTCGGAAACGTCTCGTTCGGAAATTTCGTCAGCTTGCCGATGCCGGCGCGCGACTCGACGATCGATCGCCACACTTCGTCTTTGTTCCGGCCGATCGAGCAGATGATGCCCGCGCCGGTGACTGCGATCCGCGTGTTGAGGTCAGGTTTTCTCATGATCCGAAGACGCCAGATAAAACCGGCCTCGAGCGACTTCTACTCCGTCGATCGACGCCGTTCCGCTGAATCTGAAGATACGCCCGAAATCGGCTTCCAGGCTGACATGGACGATCACGACGTCGCCGGTATCGATCTTCCTCGTGACTTCGCAGGAGTCGATTCCGCTGATGAATCCCTGCGCGTCGAACACGAGCCCGCCCGCGAACTGCGCCATCGCCTCGACGACCATGATCTCCGGCGTCCCCTCATCGTTCGCGGTCCAGAGGAACTTGCCGTCGATTGATTTCGCGTCGCGCGCAATCACGGACGACGCCGCGCGGAACGGAATCTGGTGCGGGAGCGAGGAGAGCCAGCTCATGAAAGGCCCTAGGCCTTAGGCCTTAGGCGCTAGGCCCCCGGCCCTTCCTAAGGCCTTGGGCCTAGGGCCTAGGGCCTAGACCTGCGGTTGCTCCTGCCCCAGCTTCGACTCGACGTAGTTCGCAAGCGTCGAAATCGACTTGAACGAGTCGCGGGCCGAGGTTTCGTTTTTCACCTTGATGCCGAACTCGGTCTCGAGCATCACCACGATCTCGAGCGCGTCGATCGAGTCGAGGCCGAGCCCGCCGCCGAAGAGCGGCTCGTCGTCCGGAATGTCGTCCGGGGTCATGTCTTCAAACTTCAGCCGCTCGATGAGCAGCTCCTTGAGCTTTCGTCTGAGGTCGTTGGTCATTTTGGTCAATTGTCACACAGAAGATGCGGCTGCCGGCAGCGCATCCCACACGATCGGCGGGGCGATGACCTTCTTCCTTTTCTGAATGGCGACCAGTGCGAAGAAGAGACCAAGTCTGAGCCGGTCCCACTTCTTCGCGAACACATTTCCGGCCAGCACGCCGACGATGACCGGCAGCAGCCCGAAGTGCTCGCCCGGCTGAAGAAAGACCTCCAGGAACTCGCGGCGATAAAAATTCGAGATGAACTTGAAGTACTTCTCGAGGGCGCGGGACATGTCGCGCTGGTAGCGTTTGAGGAGACGCATGCTGCCTTTGCGCAGACGCGCTTCGACAGCCGCCGACGCGATGTCCGCCGATTTCATCGCGATGAACACACCGGTCGAGAAAATGGGATCGAGAAATCCGGCGGCGTCACCGATCAGCGCGTAGTTTTCGCCGACGATCCGCTTCATCCGATACGAGAAGTCGCGCCGCGCGTAGACCTGCGTAACGCGCTGAGCGTCGCACATCCGCGTGGCCACCCACGGCGCCGCGGCAATGGTCCGGTTCAGCAATTCCTCCGGCTCGAGCCCGCAGTCGCGCACGTGATCTCTGTCGACGACGAGTCCGACGCTCATCAACTCCTTGTTCACCGGAATCATCCACAGCCACGCGTTCTGCAGCACGACGATGACGGTGTTGCCGGCGTCGCGCCCTTCCGCGAGGGGCACACCGCGATAGTGCGCGAAGAGCGCGACCTTCTTCAGCGACTCGACATCGGACTTCTCTCCGATGCGGTTGCCGAGGAGGGCGCCGTGGCCGCTGGCGTCGAGGACGAAGCGGGCTTCGTGGCGTTCGCCGGTGTTCGTCTGCACGATTGCGCGCGACGGATCGGACAAATCGACTGACGTCACGCCGGTCTGCTCGCGGACATCGACACCCGTCGACGACGCATTACGCAGCAGCAATTCGTCGAACTCGGCCCGCTTCACCTGAAACGAGCTGTGATACTCCGGCGGCAACGTGCGGTCGAAGCGAAACGTGTACTCGATTTTTCCGTCGCCGGTGACGAACTGCGCGCCGTACTTCGGAAAGAAGTCGCCGGTCTTCAGTTTGTCCGTGACGCCGAGCCGGGCGAACAAATCGTTGTTGTAGGGAAGGAGCGATTCACCGATCTGGAAGCGCGGGAAACGGTCGCGTTCCAGCAGAAGAACCGAAAAGCCTTTCCGGGCCAGGAGAGTGGCCGCCGTTGAGCCGGCGGGACCGCCGCCGATGACGATGACATCATTCATTTCCGGATTTTATCCACAGTTACTTGACGTTGTGCGAAACCGATAGCTATTCTCGCTGCGGGTTCATGTACGACCAATTTGTCAGTCTGGCGAAGGAGTGGCCCGGGTTCCCTGCTTTGATCGACGGGGCGAACGGCCATGTAAACACGCGCGCGGACTTGTGGCAACGGGCGCAAAGGCTCGGCGCGCAGCTCCGCGACGCAGGCCTGGCGCCGGGCGACGCCGTGGCGGTGCAACTCCCGAATTCGGCCGACTTCGTCGCGACATGGCTTGCGGCACTCGAACAGCGCCTCGTGTTCGTCCCCATCGACCGCGACGCACCCGAGACCGAGGTCGGCGCGATCCTCGGGCACTTCGGAATCAAGGGTCTCGTCTATCGTCCTGACCGTTCGCAGCAGTCGATCGCGATCACCACGCGTCCCGGCACACAACGGCCACCCCTGCCATCCGAAGCGCGCCTCGTCAAGCTGACGTCAGGCTCGACGGGCAAGCCGAAAGGAATCGTCGCCAGCGAAGCGAACCTGATCGCCGACTGCCGCAACATCTGCTCGACCATGTCCATCACCGCATCCGACATCAACCTCGGCGCGATCCCGTTCTCGCATTCGTACGGTTTCTCGAACCTGGTGACGCCGCTCGTCATGCAGGGCACCGCGGTCGTGATCTCGAACGACTACCTGCCGCAGTCGATCATCGATCTCAGCAACCATCACTCGTGCACGGTCGCGCCGTTGATTCCGATGGTGTTCGATCACCTTGCTTCAGTTCAGCGCGGCCACGGCGACTTTCTGACCGTGCGGACGTTCATCTCCGCGGGCGCACCGCTTCCGCCCACAACATCGAAGAAGTTCCGGGAGCGATTCGGCGTCGACATCCACTCGTTCTACGGTTGCAGTGAATGCGGCGGAATCACTTACGACCGCGCCGGCGGCGCCGTCGAGCGCGGAAGCGTCGGCGAGGCGATGCGCGGCGTCGACCTCGATCTCAACGGCACGCGCCTCACCGTCCGCAGCTCCTCAGTCGCGCTCGGTTATCTGACCGATGAGCGTACGTTTGAGCCGCTGGAGCCGGGACGGTTCGTTACCGACGATCTCGTCGAGATTCGGGACAACGGCGAGGTCCTCCTGACCGGACGCTCGAGCGACTTGATCAACACCGCGGGCAAGAAGGTGAACCCGCGCGAGGTCGAGCAGGTGATCCTGCAGATGGATGGCGTGCGTCAGGTGAAGGTCTACGGCGAGCCGGCCGGCGCGCGCGGAGAAGTCGTCGCCGCAGCGGTCGTCGCCGATCCCGATCTCACGCGCGAGCAGATCCGCGACTTCTGCCTCACGAGGCTGTCGCTGCACAAAGTGCCGCGCATCGTGAAGTTGATCGAGTCAATTCCGCTCGACGAGCGGGGCAAGGTCAAGCGCGCGGCACTTGCGCTGCTGTGATGTCATTCCGAGCGTAGAGAGGAACCTGGGGACGGGGGTGGCACGGGGACGGTGCCTTCCCCACGCCCGGGTCCCTCACTCACGTTCGGGATGACATCGGCTTTTTGCCTCTTCACCAGCCGCTTCACCTGCAACCTGACATTGTCGATCTCCGCCCATAGCCACAACTTCAATCCGCGCGCGGCCATATGGAACGGTGCGAAGTTCAGGTTGTAGTAGGCCTTGATGCGCCGGTTGTCGTTGCGCGTGCCCTCTTCGCCGGCTGCGCGCCGCGCGAGCGCGATCGCCTTGAATCGCTTGTTGTAGATCGACATCAGGTGATAGCTGATAAACGCCGGCTTCGGTCCGAGGACAGGCATCCACTGAAACTTTTTCAGGAAGCGGTAGGCCGGCGTGACGACGAAGATGTAGTACTGCGCGGTATCGATGAGGAACGAGGCGGAGAGAAGATCCAGCTCGCCCATGTAGTAGTACTTGTCTTTGTAGATCGCGTTGAAGAAACGGTGATACGAGCGAAGGAACGTGACGTTGTGCTCGTCGATCCGCTCGGTGACGTCCTTCCCCATCGCATCCATCTTGATGATCTCGTTCGTGGCCTCGACCGAGAACGCCGCGTGATCGAGTCCCGGTGAATAGTACGGATCGAGGAACGCCGCGGCGTCGCCGATCAGCGCCCAGCCTTTGCCCATGTACTGGCGCGTGACGTACGGCAAGTGTGAATAGAAACGCAGGTCCTCGAAGCGCGGCTCAGCTCCCTCGAGCAATTCGGCGAGCGCCGGGATCGCCTTGAGGAAAGCGACGAAGTCTTCTTCGCGATTCTTGCTCTGATGCAGATCGACGAGACGTTTGTCGAACACGACGCCAATGCTCGTCTCTCCATTGCCGAGCGGAATCACCCAGATCCAGTAGCCGTAGCCCATGTAGTGATTCGTCGCGAAACGGCGCGAGCTGATATTGCGTTTCGCCAACTCGCCCTGGCGTGCGGCCATGTCGTCGATGTGTCGGATGTTCTTCCACCGGCACCAGATCGCTGCCGTCGGATGTTCATCGTTGCGATCGATCAGGTTGAGACGCCGCCCGAGGAAGTTGACGCGCCCGGTGGCGTCGAGGAGCCAGCGGCAGGTGATCTCGCGCGTTTCGCTTCCGACCTCGATCGTCAGCTTGTTCGTGAACTCGCCGACTTCGACATCGCGCGCTTTGGCGGGGCGCAGCAACTCGGCACCCTCCGCGACCGCGGTCGCGAGCAGATATTCATCGAGCGTGTCGCGCCGCAGCTGGAAGGCAGGAACGGAGCTGCGCAGATATCCGCCGGCCTCGCTCGCGTTCGCGTGACCGGTGACTTTCGCATTCGAGAACCAGTAGCGCAGGCCCTCTTTCGGCAGATGCTCGGCTTCGAGGTGATGCCACATCGCCAGACGGCGCGTGAGAAACATCGCCGACATCTCGGTCGTCGCCTCGCCGACTTTCGCGTCGAACGCCGTCGCCTTCTCGACGATCAGCACGCGCAGCTGTGGCGATTCACGGCGAAGAAGAATCGCCGCGGACGCTCCGCTGAACGCACCGCCGAGGATGACGACGTCGTAGTCGAACATTGAAGCGATCCTAACATCGCCGAGGAGTGCGGCGGCTTGCCGCCGCCATGGAGTGCGACGGCTTGCCGTCGCAGCCACCTTCCGCGACGGCAGCAAGCTGCCGCAATCCATGGCGGCGCCAAGGCGCCGCACTCCTGTTAGGATGCGCGCGCTTTATGACCGAAACGATTCACCATCTTTTCGCCGTCTGGATGCAATTCATCCTCGACTGGGGCTACCTCGGCGTCTTCGTGATGATGGCGTTCGAGAGCACCGCGCTCCCGATTCCTGCCGAGGTCGTCATTCCGCCCGCGGCGTACTGGGCGTCGCAGGGAAGAATGACTCTCCTCGGCGTGATCCTCGCCGCGACCGCAGGATCATGGGCCGGCTCGGCGGCGAGTTACTGGATCGCGCAGAAACTCGGCCGGCCGATTTTCGAGAAATACGGAAAATATCTGCATCTCTCACACGCACGTCTCTTGAAAGCGGATCACTGGTTCGCTGAGTACGGAGCGGGTGGTGTGTTCGTCGCGCGATTCCTTCCCGGTGTTCGACATGTGATCTCGATCCCGGCCGGACTGTTCGAAATGGATTTCCGGAAGTTCTCGCTGGTGACGATCGCGGGAGCGGGATTGTTCAATGCGTCTCTGGCGTGGTTCGGTCTGCGGGTGCTCGGCGATCAGCCGGCGTTGCTGAAGGATCCGGCCGCGTTGCGCGATGCGCTGGCGTCGAAGTCGTACTACCTCATCGGCTTCGCGGTCGTCGTCGGTGGGTTGTACGGTCTGATGACGTGGATGCAGCAGCGGGCCTCGGCGCGGCGGTCTTCGGCGCGTAAGGCGTAGAGGCTCAACCTGTTACCATAGCTGACGACTCCTCTCGAGGGTTCCAATGCCAGGTAGATCCGCGCAGACGCGGAAGTGGATCGCCGGTGCCCTTCATGCGGCACGGGCCGCGGCATTTCTGACGATCGCGACGGGCGTAAACGGAACGCTGTCTGCGGTTTGGCCGCATTACGAACCAATCTACGCGTACCTCGCGGCGGTCGTCGTCGTGGCGTTTCTCAGCAGCGCGCTCCTCGGCATCACGGCAGCAGTCGCGGCGGTGATTCTCTATGACTGGATGTTCTCGCCGGTGCGCGTCGTACCGTCGCTGAGCATCGCGATGCCGATGGTTGTCGCGGTGCTTGTAGCAATGGTGACGCGAGCAGCGGTCGCCATTCGGGAGCGACCTGTGCTCGCCGCCCCTGCCAGCGAACCGCCACTTCTCCCGTTGATCGACCCTGCGGCGCCGGTCCAGAGAACGATGCCGCTCGACGTGAAGATCGACGACGAGCGGGTCGCAGCACTCACCCAACAGCTTTCGATCGCGCGTTCGAAATTCGAAGACGAGTCGCGCGCCAGATCCGAGGTGGAAGCGGCGGCACGTGAAAGTGAAGCGGAGCTCGCGCGGGAGATCGAGTCGCTGCAGGCGCGCGTCGTCGATCAGAGCAGCCGTTCGCTGTCGAGCCGTCGCGAATACGACGAGATGCGCGAGAAGCTCAAGCAGGTCGAGACTCGCGCGACCGCTTTGCAACAGGGACTGGATGCTGCGCAGAAGCGAGCCGACGAAGAACATGCGCGCGCCGCACGCGAGTCGACGTTGCGCGAACAACTGGAAGTCGCCGGACATGAGTCGCTGCAGAAGGCCGTG
>DASVHS010000306.1:0-12920 GCA_036382495.1 Thermoanaerobaculia bacterium
CGTTTCCGGCCCGGACCCGGAATTGCGAATTGGCCGACAGCGCATCCGTGTTGAGCGTTGCGTCGCGGCGCACGCAACGCCACGCGCCGGACTTGTGCAGAGGTTCCCTGGATCTGCTGCGATCGCGGGCCGGCGACTGACGGCTGTGTTCGACGCTTTCCATCAATCTCCTGAAAACACACAAGGGTCACAAACCGAAGTTTGTGACCCTTGAGATGACGGTTGTGTTTGGCGTCAAACCCACATAAGAAGCACGCGTCCTTACAGGGCGGGCTGTGTAACGGCATTCATCTGAAGAGTAACCGCCGTCTGCGCCAACAGTCTGCCGTTCACCGATGCTCCAGTGTTCACGGCGATCATGGTCTTAGCCAGGATGACTCCCTCGAAGTGCGCGGTTGTTCCAATGGTCACTGCGCCAGCGACCTGCCAGAAGATGTTCTTGGGCAGTGCGCCACCGGCCAGGGTCACCCGCGTCGCGCTAGCCTGATTCATCGTTCCCGCTACCTGGAAAATCCAGACATCGTCCGGGCCGCCCGAGAGCGTGACGTCCGTTGTAATCAAAAGACCAGTACCCCATTTGTAGAGGCCGGGGGCCAAGGTCAGCCCGCCAATCTCACCAGCTCCCAATTCCGTGAAATCGGGTGATAAACGTCCGGCAGCGTCGTCGTACGCAAATCCCATGTCGCCCACGGCCAGGGTCAGCAACGTGGCGTCATTTACCGCGCAGGGGAGAGGACCAGCCGCGTCCACGGTATAAACTTTCCCCGTTACTTCGCCGCAGGTGAGAAGAAGAGCTGCACCTGTAATGGGGCTCGTTCCAACATTCCCAACAATCGGGGATGCGTAAACGTCGGTGATTCCGGTCTTGCTCAAAATTGTGAAATTACCGGCCGAGGCCAGGTTCACTGGTGCCTGATAACTTCCCTGTTGCGCTTGCGCACTTCCACATACGACCAGCAGTAATGCCGCCGATCCCATAAGAAGTGTGGCCATTGTTCGTACCTTGTTGTTTGTGTTTTTCACTGACAGATCTCCTCTTTCACTTTGGTTTCTATTTAGGATCGAAATGTACATCCCGACGCCGATCATGTCCGTCAGCCCAAGCTGATTCCTTCGTAGGACGCAGGCAGAAAGACTTGTCGGTGTTTGTCCTACAGGGAGGCTGAAGGCCGGGAAAGAAGTGGCTGGGCGGCGCCCCTACATCTGGGACGTTGTTAAATCACCAGGCCGTTTCGCATCGCATACTGGACGATTCCCGTGCTATTTCTAACGCCGAGCTTTTCCAGGATCCGAGCGCGATAGGTGCTGATCGTTTTTGCGCTGAGTGACAGTTCTTCGGCGATTTCCGTAACGGTCTTTCCCGCGGCGATACTGGACATGACTTCATACTCGCGGTCAGAGAGCGTCTCGTGCGGGGTGCGCGTGGGATCCTTTTTCACTCCCACGGCCAGCTTTTCGGCCAGCGCGCTACTTACGTATCGCCCCCCGCCCAGGATCTTACGGACGGCTTTCGCCAATTCCTCGAGAACGGTGTCCTTCGTCATGTAGCCTTCTGCGCCCGCCTTCAGGACACGAAGGGCAAATTCGTCCTCCGAGTGACCACTGAGGACCAGAACCGGGAGCCTCTGCCATTCGGTCTTTAATTCCTTGAGGAGATCCAAACCGCTTTTCCCCGGCATGGTGAGGTCGAGCAGCGCGACGTCCCACTCTTCTTTCCGAAGCTGTTCCAGCGCCTGCCGGGCATCGGAGGCTTCTCCAAATACAGCCCCCTGGAACTCATGGGAAAGCAGCGCCCTCAAACCACGCCGGACAATCGCGTGGTCGTCGACGATGAGGATTCGTATCATGAGCCCTCACCGCGGCGGCAGGCCGCACCCGCGAAACATGCCGCGACGGTGGGTTTGCCGGTTTCCGCGGCCCCGGATACCAGAAGGCCAGGGGTTTGGGGTAGGGGCATGGTTGATTCGGTTCATGCAAGGTGCGGTCCGGAGAGGGGTGCATTGACGGTTTGTGCGAGCCCCTTGACCACAACTCGATGGCAGTGAAGTGGTGTCAGGAGGCAGTCGGGAAGGTCTGGTGACATACGAATGCAGAATGCAGAATTGTGAATGGAGAAGAAGCGGGACCTCACGTTTCTTCATTCCAGATTCTGCATTCTGCATTCTTGTGCACCTTCAACGTCCAAGTCGGAACGGCAGGTCTTGAACTTGAAATGAATTCAGCAATTGTTCCGGCAGTAAAAGCGTCCTTCCAAGTCGTTATAAAATCAGGAGCGTGCGGGGTTAGCTCAGCGGTAGAGCATCTCGCTTACACCGAGGGGGTCGGGGGTTCGAATCCCTCATCCCGCACCATCTTCTGAACGAGCTACTTGCGGCCGGCGAGCTTGTCGAGTGCGTCGCCGGTCAACCGGTACACCTTCCACTCGTCCATCGGTTTGGCGCCGAGGCTTTCGTAGAAGTCGATGGAGGGCTGGTTCCAGTTGAGAACAGCCCACTCCAGCCGGCCGCAGTCGCGCGATTTCGCGATCGCCGCAAGTCGCGCCAGCAGTGCCTTGCCGAATCCGCGGCCGCGCGCCTCCGGCTTGACGAATAAATCCTCGAGGTAGATGCCGGGCTGCGCGAGGAACGTCGAGTAGTTGTGAAAAAACAATGCGAAGCCGACCGGCTCACCATCCGATTCGCCGATCAGCACTTCCGCAAACCGCGGATGACCGAACAAGGTCGCGCGCAATTTCTCTTCTGTCGCGACAACGCGGTCGGCGAGACGTTCGTACTCCGCGAGCGCTTTGATGAACTCGAGGATGAGCGGAATGTCCGCTTCGGTCGCGGTGCGGATATTCATTTCGGGGCCGGCACGATCATCACCGGCGTCGCCGCGTGACGGATGATCTCCAGCTTCGAGGGGCCCAGCTGCTGCTCGGCGTTGAGGAAGATGATGCCGGCGTCGTTCTTGTTCGAGTAGCGGACGATCTCGCGCTCGACATCAGTACCGCGCAGGATCTCGGTCTTGAGCGTGATTCCCTGCGTCGACTTCTTGAGGCTGTCGAGCAAAGCCTGGGCAGCGACACGTTCGCCGTCGCCGCAGAGCGTGATCAGGTGAAGCTCGGCGCCGCGCCGCCGGGCGATGTTCATCGCCAGATCGAGCGCCGCGTGCGACTCCTGTTTCAGATGGACGGGCACGACCATGCGCTGAATGCGGTCGCGCTTCTTGACTCCGTAGCGGATCGCAAGCATCGGCGCCGGCGGATCGTTGATCACCGATAGCGTCGTCGAGCCGATGAGGAGATGGGCGACGTGATGCCGCGCATGCGTCGCGATCACCACGAGATCCACGTTCTCCTCGGCTACGGTGCGGCAGATCTCTGGTCCCGGCTCGGGCGCCGTCTTCACGATCATTCGTGTCGGGACGTTCGCGCCATGCGCGCGAACGCGTTCGCGGAGGATGTCCAGCTCCTGTTTCTCCGCGTACTCGTACAGAGTCGGATCGGCGGGAAAACGGAGCTCGTCGGGATCCTTTTCCCACGTCCTGCGGATGTGCAGGATGAGAATCTCTGCTTCATTAGCCGCGGCGATGCGCACCGCGTGATCGAACGCCCACTGCGACGCAGTCGAAAAATCGGTAGGGATCAGAATGCGGCGAAACGGATACATCGTCTGTTGCCGGTTGCCCGTTACCGGTTGCCGGTGAACATGATGGTAACCGGCTATCGTGCGACGGGCGCTGCTGACGGATTCGACGCGGCCGAAGCAACGGGCGTTGCAGCAGGCGTGACGATATATCGAATGACCGTCTTCGGCTCCGCCTCGGTCTCAGCGACCTGAAGCACGACTTGCTTGGCGTCCTGCTTGAGCGACTCACCGGGGATGAATGGGTCCTGCATCGCCTGATTCAGCTGCACTTCGAGCGTTCGCCACGTCTGCTGCCCGGGCGGATACGGTGACTGGGCCGGAAACGCGCGGAACTGCGCGAGGTACGTCGTGTAGTAGTGATAGACCTGCGGGAACGAATCATCGGTTGCCAGCGTGTAGACGCGCGCGTCGGCTCCGTACTGGTTCCGGATCATGACCTCGTCCCGGTGGGTGAGGTCGTCGCGATAGCGAGCACCGGCGTAAACCGGAATGGCCTGGCCGATCGAATCGAGATCCTTGCGAGGATCGACCGCCGGCGTGGCATCAGTCGTCGTCGGCTGCGCCGATACGACTCCGTTTTTCTGTGGGATTGGCTCTTCTGCGGCCGTGCCCTCCTTGCCGCCCGTACAACCGATCGACAGCAGCACCGCCACCAGCGTCACGCCCACCCAACCCGTTCGCATCCTCATTACCCGCCTCATACACGCCTCAAAAAGCAATGGATGTGCCGTCTCGTCAATTGTTCGTCGTCGAAGGGACTGTCTGCTTCTGATGCCGGAGTCGTTCGAGCGCGGTTTCACCGCCGTAGCGGCTGACCAGATGCTCGTCGTAATCATCGGAGATGCTGGCCACGCAGTCGAGCGATGCGATGAGCTGCTCGCCGCGCAGACGCCGCCCCAGGAAGGCGTGGGAGTAGAAGATATCGTTGCCGAGCATGCTGAAAGCGCCGAGGGGAACTTCGGAATTGAGGCGGAGAAGCTCCTGCATCAATTCGAATGATGGTTCGACGCCCTGGACGCAGAATGCGAGGATCTCGATGACGGCGTCGTCTTCTTCATACGGATCGATCGAGATCTCCAGCACCGTCGATCCATATTTGAGGTAGAAGTCGCAGTGCTCCGCGTCGTCGAAGTGTTCGTCGACCAGCTCGTCGAGGTAGGACTTTACCTGACGGTAGACTTCCTCCTGGCACTGGCTGTGGAACTGCTTCTCGCGTGGCATCCGATTGCATTATAGGAAGATGAGCGACGCCTTCGCACAAATTAATCGTCGCCGGCTCTTTCTGAAGAGCGGCAAAGAGCGCGTGATCGCCAATCGCCACCCGTGGATCTTCGCGGGCGCGATCGCGAAAGAGAGCGGGCCGGAGGATGCGGCGATCGCCGATCTCGTCGATCCGGCCGGCACGACAGTCGCGTCCGGTCTCCATTCCCGTCATTCGCAGATCCGCCTTCGCGCCCTGACGTTCGGTGGCGCGGAACTGAGCGCGGCGACGATCGAACAGCGCATCGACGCGGCCATCCGGCGCCGCGAAACGATTCTTTCCGCCGACACGAACGCAGCGCGCCTCATTCACGCCGAGGGCGATGAGCTCAGCGGTCTGGTGGTGGATCGATATGCGGACATGCTCGTCGTCGAGATCGCGAACAGCGGGCTCGAGCAGCTGACCGATCTGGTCACCGCCAGACTCCAGCAGACGTTGAAGCCACGCCTCGTCTACTTCAAGAACGACCTTCCGGCGCGCAAGATCGAGCGCCTGCCACCCGATCCACGGTCGATCGGCGAGGGTGAGCCGATGACCGAGATCGTGGAAAACGGCCTGCGCTTCATCGTCGATGCCGGCGAAGGGCAGAAGACCGGATTCTTTCTCGATCAACGCGACAACCGCGCGCTGGCGCGTACCATCGCGGCCGGACGATCCGTGATCAACCTGTTTTCGTACACCGGCGCGTTCGGCGTTTACGCGGCGGCCGGCGGCGCAGCCAGCGTCGAGAACGTCGATTCTTCGAAGAGCGCCATCGACTTCGCGCGGCGCAATCACGAATTGAACGGAACCAGCGCGACGTTCACCGTCACCGACGCTTTCCACTTCGTCCGCGAACGCTCGTCGTCACATCAGCTTGTCGATTTCCTGATCTGCGATCCGCCGGCGTTCGCACGCAACCGCGGCGACATCGATCGCGCCGCCCGCGGCTACAAGGACGTCAACCTCTTCGCGCTGCGGATGATCAAGCCGGGCGGCATGCTGATGACGTTCTCCTGCTCCGGCCACATATCCCTCGATTTGTTTCAGAAAGTGATTTTCGCCGCTGCGCTCGACGCCGGCCGCCGGGTATCGTTTGTTCGCCGGTTGACGGCCGGGGAAGACCACCCAACCTCGATCTATGCGCCGGAGGGGGAGTACTTGAAGGGGTTTTTGCTGGAAGTCTTAGAATAGAGCGACACATGAATTTCGAAGTTCGAAGTTCGAATTAAGAATGAAGAATTGCTTGGTGGGCGTCCTTCCTTCTTAATTCGAACTTCGAACTTCGAAATTCAGAGGCCATGACCGTAACTTCCGTTCCGACCCCGAAGGTAAAACGCGAGATCACCGTTGCATATCTCGGCGATCTTCTGGCGAATGCGGGCTTCATCGATCAGAAGCAGCGCGCGGAAGTCGAGAATGCCGACAAGCAATGGCGTTCGCTGCAGAAGTCATCGAAGACGCGCGCGGACGACGACAACTCGAACAGTCCGTTCAAGGCGCTGGCGGCGATGAACCTCATCGACGCCAGCGGCAACAACACGCGCATCGATGACTTCCTCCTGGCGCGTCTGATCGCGGAAGACGCGCATCTGCCGTTCTTCAAGATCGACCCGCTCAGGCTCGACGTCGACATGATCGAGTCGAAGATCTCGCGCCCGTTCGCGCGCAAGAACAAGCTGATCCCGGTCGCGGTCCGCGACGGAAAGCTCATCGTGGCGATCGTGAATCCGTTCGACACCGCCGCGATCGATTCCTACCGTCCGATCGCGAAACAGGAGATCGACCTCGTCGTCTCGTCCGAGTCCGACGTCATGGGCGTCATCACCGAGCAGTACGGATTCCGTACCGCTGTGACGAAGGCGGAGCGCGACCTCACCAGGGGCGCGATCGACCTCGGCAACCTCGAGCAGTTGATCAAGCTGAAGTCCGGCGCCGAGATCGAGTCGAGCGATCAGCACATCGTCAACGCCGTCGACTATCTGCTGCAGCACGCGTACGACTCGCGTGCGTCCGACATCCACATCGAGCCGAAGCGCGAGTTCGCGCTGATCCGATTCCGCATCGACGGCGTGCTCCACGAGATCCAGCGAGTGCCGAAGCTCGTGAACCTGGCCATCACGTCACGCCTCAAGACGATGTGCCGCATGGACATCTCCGAGAAGCGCCGGCCGCAGGACGGACGCATCACGACCGAGCACGAGGGAAAAGAGATCGAGCTGCGCGTCTCGACATTGCCCTGCGCGTTCGGCGAGAAGATGGTCATGCGCATCTTCGATCCCGAGATCATGATTCAGGAGCTGGCCGGGCTCGGCTTCTACGAAGACGAGCTGAAGACGTTCCATGACTGGATCGAGCGCCCGCACGGAATCATCCTCGTGACCGGTCCGACCGGATCGGGCAAGACCGTCACGCTTTACTCCGCGCTCAAGGCGCTGGCATCGCCCGAGATCAACATCACGACGATCGAGGACCCGATCGAGATGGTGCACGAAGAGTTCAACCAGACATCGGTCCAGAACAAGATTGGCATCACGTTCGCCTCCGCGCTGCGGACCATCCTGCGTCAGGATCCCGACATCATCATGGTCGGCGAGATCCGCGACCAGGAGACTGCCCAGAATGCGGTGCAGGCCGCCCTCACCGGCCACCTCGTGTTCTCGACGCTCCACACCAACGACGCCGCGACCTCGGTCACACGTCTCATCGACCTCGGCATCCAGCCGTTCCTGATCTCGTCGAGCCTCATCGGCGCGATGGCGCAGCGCCTCGTCCGCCGCATCTGCGAGGACTGCAAGCGCAACCGTCCGCTTTCGATCGAGGAGGCAGCGATGCTCAACCTCCAGGCTCCGGCCGGGAAGCGCATCATCGTCAAGGAAGGGGCGGGCTGCATCCGCTGCCGCAACACCGGCTATTTCGGCCGCACCGGCATCTTCGAGATCCTGCCGATCGACAACTCGATCCGCGACCTCATCGATCGCTCCGAGGACTTCCTGAAGATCAAGGATATGGCGATCAAGCGGGGGATGCGCACCCTCCGTCAGTCCGCCCTCCGCAAACTGGCCGAGGGGCAGACGACGTTCGAGGAAGTGGTGCGGGTGACCGGGATTTAGCCCCCAATGCTATTCTTCTCCCTACGGTTATTCGTCTAACCATCACTGGGAGAACTACATGACAGTGCAAGCTGCCGGCTCTTCGTCGCTCGAGAAGGAACTCGAGTACCGGAAGAAGCTCACTTCCATCACGAACCAGATCAACGCGGCGGAGTCGATCCCGCACATCCTGATGACGCTCAAGGAGAAGATCCTCGAGCTCCTCGATGCGGAACGCCTGACGATCTACGCCGTCGACACGAAGAATCAGGAACTGTATTCGATGCAGAAGAGCGGCGGCGACGTGCCGAAGGAGATCCGCGTCCCGAAGTCATTCGCGTCGATCGCCGGCTTCACCGCACTCTCGCGCAAGACGATCAACATTAAGGATGCGTACGATCCTGCCGAGCTCGCGAAGTTTCACCCGAACCTGAGATTCGATCAGCGCTGGGACAAGCAGAGCGGATTTCGCACGAAAGCGGTCCTCTGCGTCCCCATCGCCTTCGAGAAATACCTCCTCGGCGCCCTGCAGCTGATCAACAAGCGGCATGGCCCGATCTTCACGGCACTGGACGAAGATGGCGCCGAAGAGATCGCACGCATCCTGGGCATCGCGTTTTACAACCAGCATCGTGTGGCGCGGCAGGGCAAGCCTTCGAAGTTCGGCTCGCTCGTCGACAAAGGCATCATCTCGGAGAAGGACATCGACGCCGCGGTCAGCAGCGCGCGCGTCAACAACGTCGACATCGGCAAGGTGCTCGTCTCCGACTTCAACGTGCCGAAGGACGAGCTGCTGAAGTCATTGGCGACGTTCTTCAACGCGCAGCCGTTCAACTATGACGAGTCGCAAACCATCGCGTCCGATTTGCGCGAGCGCGTTCCGTCGGACATGTGGAAAAAGTACGTCTGCGCGCCGGTCGAGCGCCGGCCGGGCGTTCTGGTCATCGCGGTCGACGACCCGCAGGACCTGACGCGGCTCGACGGCATCCGGGCGATGAACCTCGCGCCGCGCTACGAATTTCTCGTCGGTCTGAAATCCGACATCCTGCTGTACATCGCCAACTCATATGGAGAGAAGCTCGACTCCGACATCAGTCCGGGCGAAGGCGATCTCGCGAAGATCGTCGAAACCCTCGGCGATGGAGAGGCCGAAGTCGAGGAAGAGAAGAAAGAGGAAGGCGCACCAGAAGTCGACGAGACCGACTCCGGCATCGTCCGTCTTGCCAATCAGCTCATTATCGAGGCCACCGCGCGCGGGGCGTCGGACATTCACATCGAGCCCGATGGATCGAAGAACCCCTGCCTGATCCGCCTGCGCATCGACGGCGACTGCGTGAAGTTCATGGAGATCCCCGGGCCGCACCGCAACGCACTCGTGCAGCGCCTCAAGATCATGGCCCGGCTCGACATCTCCGAGCGCCGCAAACCGCAGGACGGAAAGATCCGATTCAAGTACGCCAAGGGCACGATCGAACTTCGCGTCGCCACGATCCCGACCGCAAATCAGAACGAAGACGTGGTCATGCGTATCCTCGCGGCGTCGAAGCCGCTGCCGATCGAGAAGATGGGCTTCAGCGAGTACAACCTGGCGAAGTTCAAGGAGATCCTGCAGAAGCCGTACGGGATCTGTCTCGTGGTCGGCCCGACCGGCTCAGGCAAGACCACCACACTTCATTCAGCCCTCGGCTTCATCAATACCGAGGACATGAAGATCTGGACGGCCGAGGATCCGGTTGAAATCACGCAGAAGGGTCTGCGCCAGGTTCAGGTGCAGCCGAAGATCGAGTTCACGTTCGCGGTGGCGATGCGCTCGTTCCTCCGCGCCGATCCCGACGTGATCATGGTCGGTGAAATGCGCGACCACGAGACGGCGGCGATCGGCATTGAAGCATCGCTTACCGGTCACCTCGTGTTCTCGACGCTTCATACGAACTCGGCGCCGGAGACGATCAGCCGTCTTCTCGACATGAACATCGATCCGTTCAACTTCGCCGACGCGCTGCTCGGAATCATGGCCCAGCGCCTCATGCGCACGCTCTGCCCGAAGTGCAAGGAGCCGTACCACCCGACGGTTGCGGAGTTCAACGAGATCGTCGAGGCATACGGCGCGGATTACTTCGATCGCACCGGCGTCGATTACAGTCCGGATCTGACCCTGTACAAACCGAAAGGCTGCGCCGCGTGCAACAACAGCGGGTTCAAAGGACGCATGGGCGTCCACGAGCTCCTCGTCGGGACCGATGATGTGAAGCGCGCCGTGCAGAAGCGCTCACCGATCGATGAGTTGCGCAAAATTGCGCAGGATCAAGGGATGCGCACGCTGCTGCAGGATGCGCTCGAGAAAATGTTCGCGGGGATTGTTGATTACAAGCAGGCCAGAGCCATTGCGGTGAAGTGACGTCGCATCGCGACGTCATCCTGAGCGCCGCAGAGCGCGAGGGATCTGGGGGCCGGAACACATGCCACCACCCAGATTCCTCGCCGTCTTCGCGGCTCAGAATGACATCGGCTTGTACTCCACGTCCTGTTTCTTCGCAGTCTCGAAGAACTTCGCGACGTCCTCGGCGAACAGCTTGTTGTAGTCGGAGAGCACGAGGCGATACGCCGCTTCCGCTTTCGCCAGCCACGCCAGTTGCGCATCGGTCGGCGCGTCGAACGATGACTGCAAACCCTGCAGGGGAGAGCGCAGCTGCGACATGACGTCGGTTGGCGGGTTCAGGTCTTTGCCCTTCGGCGGCGACCAGAGCCGGCGTTCCATCGCATCGAGTTTACGTTTGAGGCTGCGCGCCGATGCGGTCAGCGGTGATGGCTCGTCGTTGTCGGGTTTTTTGAGCGCATCGATGTCGGCGCGCGTCTTCTGAATTCGCTCGATCGCCTCGGTGACGCTTTCCTGCAGCTGGCCGGCACGCAGGATCGCGTTCCACTTCGCGGTGCGATCTGCGGGCGGGACATCCTGACGGGGATCGGCAACGACGCGAACCGCCTGCTTCGCTTCGGCGCCGCGGAACTTCATCGCGACCGTGTACGTGCCCGGCGGAACTTCCGGTCCGCGATTGCGTCCGCCTTCCTCTTCGTTGTCTTCCGTCGGACGTGGCGGCTGCTTGAATGCATCGCGAGTGAGGTCCCACGTGGCGCGGCTCACGCCGAGCTGCGCCGGACCTTTGAACTTCCGAATCACTTTCCCGGCGGCATCGGTGACCGTGAAGTCGACACGCGGCTCTTTTGAATCGTCGGCTTCCTTTTCCGGTTCGGCGCTCAGCGCAGGAACGCCGCTTTCATCGACGCGCGGCCGGCGTGCGGCCTCGCGCTGCTTCTGTTTGCGCTCGCGCTCCTTCTCATCCGTCTGCAGCGGAAGGTCAGGCAGATTCAGCGAGTACGTCACGATCGCGCCGTACGGACGATTCGCGCCGCGATACTCGGCGTCCGCCGGGAAGCGGGGACCTTTGTGCTGCCGGCGACGGAACTGCTGCGCGTCAGGAACATCAAACATGTACGCGGATTTCGCGAGAGTCTCTTTCGACACGGTGCGCAGCGGACGGATGTCGTCGATCACGAAGAGCGACCGGCCGTGCGTCGCGACGACGAGATCGTTTTCACGAGGATGGACGATCAGTCCCATGACCGACGTCGTCGGGATTCCGTGTTTCCATTTCATCCACGACTTGCCGCCGTCCTGCGAGAAAAACAGTCCGAACTCGGTGCCCAGGAAGAGGAGGTCGGAGTCGACGGGGTCCTGCTCGATGGACAGCGCGTAACCCTGAATGTCTTTCGTGACGAGCGACGTCCACGTCTTGCCGTAATCCGTCGTGCGATAAACGTACGAGGCGAGATCTTCGCGACGATGGTTGTCGAGGACGATGAACGCCGTGCCGCCGTTCGTCCGCGATCCTTTGATCTCGGGCACCCACGTGTTGGCCGGTACACCTTTGATGTTGCCTTCGACGCTCGTCCAGCTCGCGCCGCCGTCGCGGGTGACGTGAACGCGCCCGTCGTCGGTCCCGGCCCAGATCACGCCTTTCTCAGCGGCGCTCGGCGCGATCGCGATCACGGTCGTGAAGTTCTCCGCGCCCGAAGCATCGATCGAGACGCCGCCGCTCTTGAACTGGTTCTGCCATTCCTTCCGGTTCGTCGTGAGATCGGGACTGATGATCGTCCAGTGATCGCCGCGATCGGTCGACTTGTGCACGAACTGACTGCCGCAATAGACGGTGTTCGGATCGAACGGATCGGTCGCGATCGCGGCGTTCCAGTTGAATCGAAGATCCGTTCCTGATGGACCGGCGGGACGGATGTCCTTGCGCTCACCGGTGTGAAGGTTCCAGCGGAGCATGTGCAACTGCTGGCTCGTCGAGTATCCGATCATCGAGTCGGACGGCAGCGGATACGTCGCGAAGCCGTCTCCGAATCCGACTTCCTGCCAGTCGTAATTGCGGATCCCCTCGGTCTCCCACGTCGTGCTCGGGCCCCGCCACGATCCGTTGTCCTGCAATCCGCCGTAGACGTTGTACGGCTGATCCATGTCCACGGCGACGTGATAGAACTGGCCGACCGGCAGCGTTCCCACGAATCGCCACGTCAGGCCGCGATCGCGGCTCTCGGCGATGCCGCCGTCGTTGCCCACCCACAGATGCCGCGCATCGTTGGGGTCGAGCCACATCGCGTGATAGTCGGGATGCACCTTCGACGTCGGCACGAGCGTGTCGAACTTCTTTCCGCCGTCGTTCGAGACCGAGACCGCCGTCCACATGCTGTACACGCGATTCGGATCCGCGGGATCGACGCGGATGTCGGCGAAGTAGAACGGGCGCGGCGCGACGTCGCTGTCCGTATTCACCGCCTTCCACTTCAATCCGCCGTCATCGGATCGCAGCAGTGCGCTCTTCTCCGCTTCGACGAGCGCGTAGACGATGTCCGGATTCGAATGCGAGATCGACAGTCCGATGCGCCCGTGGTTGCCTT
>DASVHS010000307.1:0-4852 GCA_036382495.1 Thermoanaerobaculia bacterium
GACCTCGGCGTCAATTTTCTCGACACCGCGGACATGTACGGTCCGTTCACGAACGAGATGCTCCTCGGACGCGCGATCCGCGGGCACCGCAAGCAGGTCGTCGTCGCGACGAAGTTCGGCAATCAGCGCGGCGAAGACGGCAGTTACAAGGGCGTGAACGGCCGCCCCGAATACGTGCGCGCATCATGCGACGCATCGCTCAAGCGCCTCGGCATCGACACGATCGATCTCTACTATCAGCACCGCGTCGACACGACGGTCGCGATCGAGGAGACCGTCGGCGCGATGGCCGAGCTCGTCCGCGCCGGCAAGGTGCGTTTCATCGGTCTGTCGGAAGCAGCGGCCGCGACGATTCGCCGCGCGCACAAAGTGCATCCCATCACAGCACTGCAGACGGAGTACTCGCTCTGGAGCCGTGATGCCGAGGATGAGGTTCTGCCGGCGGTTCGGGAGCTGGGAATTGGATTCGTTGCGTACAGTCCGATCGGCCGCGGGTTTCTGTCGGGACGCTACAAGTCGATCGACGACTTCGACGCCGGCGACTATCGCCGCAACTCGCCGCGGTTCCAGGGCGAGAACTTCGCGAAGAACCTCGCCCTCGTGAAGGAGATCGAGCGTATTGCGAAGCAGAAGCACGTCACGCCGGCGCAGCTCGCCATCGCGTGGCTGCTGCATCGCGGTGACGACATCGTCCCGATCCCGGGAAGCAAGTCGATCGCGCATCTCGAGGAGAACGCGGCCGCGGTGAATATGGAGTTGTCGCCGGAGGAGATGGCGCGGATTGAAGAAATCGCGCCGAAAGGGGTAGCGGCCGGCGACCGCTACCCGAACATGGCGATGGTGAATCGCTAGACACGAACATTGCGCTGAATCGCTAAACGTGAGCGGGCGCTGGTGAATAACGATGTCATCCCGAGCGTGAGCGAGGGACCTTGGTGGGAGGAAGGCCGGCCTCCCCATCCCACCCGGGTCCCTCGCTCACGCTCGGGATGACATGAAGTTCGTACCGCGCTGCCTGCGAGTTCGCTACCTCGCTTCGTCGCGGGCGTCTCTCCTTCTTCTTGCAATAATGCGTGACGCATACCGATGTCGAACGATCCGTCCATCCTCGATCCGACCGTACGCACCGCACTCGACGGGGCCGGAGTCGTGTACGAAACCGTAGCGTGCCGCGAAGATCTCGCCGACACCGCCGCGTTCTGCGCGAACTACGGCGTACCGATCCCCGACGCGTGCAACACGATCGTCGTGGCCTTGAAGACGACGCCGAAAAAGTATGTGGCGTGTCTCGTGCGCGCCGATACGAAGATCGACGTGAACCACAAGCTCGCCGGCGCGGTCGGATTCAAGCGGATTTCATTCGCCTCGCCCGAGGAAGCGGCGCAGTTGTCGGGTCAGGCGATCGGCGGCGTGACGCTTGTGGGACTGCCGGACGATGTGCCCGTCATCATCGACACGATGGTGATGGAACGCGGATCGATCATCATCGGCGGCGGAAATCGGACGAGCAAGGTCCGCGTCGATCCGCGTGAGCTCGAGAAGCTGCCGAACGTGCGGATCGCGGAGATTGCGATTCCGCGTTGAGGATTACTGCTTTTCGGAGTCTTTACCGCCGCGGTTCTTGACCAGTTCGTTCATCTCGGAGGCGATGCGCGAAGCGATCGTTTCCAGCGACGTGATCGCGTCGGCCAGACGGCGCCACATCGCGTCACTGTGCGGGGGCTCGTCGCTGCTGGCTGGTTCGGCACGGGTGACGGAGTTCTTGTAGAAACAGGTTCCACACATCGGCACATCGCCGTGGAGAACAGCCGCCGGGTGCCCACACTCCGCGCAATTCACGATTCACTAACTTGTACGCTCGAAATCACCAACGGTTTGCAAAGCGATGTGAACTTTTGAGCGAAGGCACGTGACAATGTTTCGATGCGCAAGATCGTGCTAGTCAAAGTCGCAGTCGCGTTCGCCGTTGCATTTGTTACAGCGTGCAGTTCATCGACAGGAATCGTTTCGCAGGAAATCGAAGGCGGTCCGGGTCAGGAGATCACGGTCAGCATCGCCGGCGTCGAGACCGGCGTCTTTGCCGACCGTGAAGGATCACGCCAGTTCGAGGTGCAGGTCGAAGTCAGCAACGATTCCAATCTGCCCCAGACCGTCACGCGGATCACGATCAAGACCGACGGCAGCGGTGCTTTTCAACTGCAGTCGTCATCGCAGACATTCAACGAGATGATCGATCCCGGCATGGATCACCTGTTCACCGTTCGGGCGATGGGCCGATTGACGCGCGCGTTTGCCCGGGAGGAGGCGCGCGTCGTCGATGTGCGATGCATCGTGGCGCTGGCGAACGGCGACTCGTATTTCTACACGTTCGAAGGACCGGTTCACGACACGACGACACCGTGATGTTAACGGTTACCGGTTGCCGGTTGCCGGCCGTGCTCAAGCTGCTAATCTGTCGACGTTGAGCGACAACGCGTACGACTTCGACATCGCCGTTGCCGGCGGCGGACCGGCGGGGACATCCGCCGCGATCGCACTCGCGCAACACGGGCGGTCCGTCATCCTGTTCGAGCGCGATTCGTTCCCGCGATTTCACATTGGGGAATCGCTCCTCTCAACGGCCAATGACTCGTTTGCGGCGCTGGGTCTGACGGAAAGGATGGATGCGGCCGGGTTCCCGGTGAAATGGGGCGCGCGCCTCATCACGCACGACGGACTCAGTGGTCGCGGAGTCGACTTCTCGACGGTGAGCGAGGTGCATAGGCCGCAGACGTTTCAGGTTCCGCGCGCGGAGTTCGATCGGATTCTGATGGAGCGCGCACGAGAGGCCGGCGTCACCGTTCGCGAAGAACACCGCGTCACGGCATGCGAGTTCACCCCGGACGCGGCCACGCTCGACTTCGCCGATCCTGACGGCGTCGCCGGGCGCGTTCGCGTCAACGCGGTCGTCGACGCGACGGGCCGCTTCGGCTTGATCGCGAAAAAATACAACCTTCGCACCGAGGAACCGCGCCTGGCGAATGTTGCGATCTTCTCGCATTACAGAGGCGTGCCTCTGCTCGAAGGAAAACGAGCGAACGACATTCGCATCGTCGCTCGTCACGATGCCGGTTGGTTCTGGCTGATCCCGATCTCGCAGGAACTGATGAGCGTCGGCGTCGTCCTGCCGAAGCACCTGTTTCAACAGATGCCGGAGGGCTCGAATGAGGAGAGACTCGATCGCGCGATCGCGGACACGCCGGTCGTTGCGGAGCTCATGCGGAATGCTCAGCGCGAATGGCCGGTGCGTGTCGAGAAGGATTTCTCGTACAGCGCGTCGCGGTATGCCGGCGATCGCTGGCTTCTGGCCGGCGACGCCGGCTCGTTTCTCGACCCGGTCTTCTCGACCGGCGTTTCGATCGCGATGGAGTCGGGCATCGAAGCGGCGGCGGAGCTCGATCGCGCCCTCAAGCACAACACTTTCTCCGCGCGTCATTTCGCCAGGTTCTCGAAACGCCAGAAGAAACGATTCGAGACGTTCCGGCGATTCGTCATCGGCTTCTACTCGCCGGAGTTCCGCGATCTCTTCTTCGATCCCGAACCGCCGAAGAGTGTCTTCCGCGCCGTCGTGACGGTGTTGTGCGGTCGATGGGATGCCAGCCCGCGCACACGCATTCTCAACCATCTGTTCTTCGGCTTCGTCGCGATTCAGAAACGCTGGGCGATCGTGCGACCGCGATTCCGTCGCGGAACACCTGCCGGCTAACCGTGATTTCGCCCGTGCCAGTGCGAGCGTTCCGGTCACGAGTCAGCATCGCGACCGCGGCCGGTTGTTTGCTGCTCATTCTCGCGGCGGCGTGGGTCGGATCGCGGTTCCGCGCACTTCCGCCCACCGTCGATCTGCGCGCGATGACATGGGACGCGGCTTCCCATGCGCTGATCGGTCTCGACATCTTCGATTTTCTCCGACGGTTCGAGCCAGTGCGGCTTCTCCTGCGACTGCAGGAAGAGCACTGGTGGCCGCCGCTCTTCGGATTGCTTGCACTGCCGGCTTATCTCGCCGGCGGACGGCAGTTGTCGTCGCCGAGTCTCGTCAGCTTCGCTGCGTACTGTCTGATGCCGGCCGTTGCGTGGCTGACGATCCGCCGGTTGACACACAACGTGGCGTTGTTCGCGGGGGCTCTCGTCGCGATTTTCTTTCTGCGATCGCCGACGCTGCTCGAAATGTCGGCGTGGTCGATGCTCGAGCCCATCGCCGGCCTCTTCGCGCTAGCCGCGTTCTGCTGCTTTCTCGGCGATCCGCAATCGCGGGCGCGCAACTGGGCGTACGGATTCGCCGGAGCATCGACGCTCCTCAAATATCACTACGGGTTTTTTCTTCTCGTGACGCTGGGAGTGGCCACGGTCGCGGAACTGCCTGTCGATGAGCGACGCTCACTGTTTCACAACGCGATCGCTCGACTTCGCGAGAAGAAGATATGGATACCGCTCGCCATTCTGGGCGCAGTGATCGCGACGCGCAGAATCGCGGAGCTCCGCAACCCCCATCCGCCAATCCCGAGTGTGCCGAATCTGATCTGGATCGGTACCATGGTCGCGCTTCTGATCGCTCTCGCGCAGTGGATCCGCACAAAACGCGCGCCGTGGTCGACGTTGCCGATGACAGTGCAGCGTTTCATCACATGCGGACTGGTGTGGCCGCTGATCTGGTGCATCGACCCGGCGAATGTCCACGCGTGGTACCGCGAGCTCGGCGTGACGACGAATCCGCCCGCTGGCTTCCTCGAGCAGCTCCGGCTCCGCCCCTTCTACCTCACCCGCGACTACTTCCTCGGGCCCGTCATCCTCCGCACCGTGTTGATCGGTTTTATGT
>DASVHS010000308.1:0-5086 GCA_036382495.1 Thermoanaerobaculia bacterium
GCGGCAGTAACTTCAGCGATTGCAGTCGTTGCAGCGCAACAAGCGGTCACGATTTCTACCAGGGGCAGGTCAACCTTGGATTTGTTATTTCCTTCTAGCGTAAGATGACGGGCACATCGGTTGCTAACCGATATGCCCGTCATCATGGATCCGCAGGAAATTCGCCGCCAGCGTGTCGCCCTCGGGTACACCGTACCGATGCTTGCCGAGCTTCTTCGCGTCGAAGCGAGGTTGATCTCCGAGTGGGAAAACGGCGCACAGCCGGTCCCGGACTGGCTCACCCTCTCCATGAGCGCGCTCACAAAGTCTCGCGCGAAACCGCAGGACGACCTGCTCATTGCCAGCGGAACATTCGCAAGCCGGCGGCGTACGCTACTGCGGTCCAAACTGCGAGGTTGAGCAGCTGGGGCATCACCTGCCCCACGGTCATCGCGTCGTTCATCACTCCACGCAGCGCGTCGTTCAACGCCGTCAGCGGCAGCGCGCGGATGAACGGCTTCGCCGCATCGGGAAAGCGCTCGTAAGAGAAGAACACGCCCGAGCAGAGCCACATCGGCATCATCACGAGGTTCATGAGACCGCTCACCGCTTCGAGCGTCCGCGCGCGTGAGGCGATGAGCAGCCCGAGCGCCGCGAACGCCATCCCGCCGAGAAGGCAAATGAATGCGAAGAGCAGAAACGAGCCGTGCACGCGAACGCCGAATACGAGCCATGCGAATCCGACGACGGTGACCATCTCGATGGCGAGAAAAACGAGGCGCGACAGGAACTGGGCGATGAGGTAGTCGCTCTTCCGCATCGGCGTCGCGATCAGACGCTTCAGCAGCTTCTTCATGCGCGCGTTCGCGATCGTGAAGCCCATGCCCCACATCCCGGTGCCCATCAGGTTCATGCCCAGGAGGCCGGGGACGAGGAAGTCGATGTAGCGGGCGCCTTGCTCGTGAATCTGTTCGTCACGCGCTGTAATCGCATTGCGCCGCCCGGCCGCCGCCTGCAGCGCATCGTCAACCTCGACGCGCGCGGTCCTCGAGTCGGGGCGCGTCGGATCGAATCGATAGACAGGCTGCGCGTCACCTTCGATCAGCAGCGAGATCTTCCCGCGCCGCAGATCCTCGAGACCCTGCGCTTCCGAATCGACGCGAGGCAGGAGTGCGGGCGATTTTCCAAGCGCTGCCAGACGCGCATTCGCCATGGGGCCGCTGACGATGCCGACCGGGATGCGATCCGGCGGCTTTCCCCGGAATGCGAATCCGAGGAAGAGTGTCAGCAGCAGCGGAAAGCCGAAGACCCAGAAGATCGCTTCGGTCTCGCGAATGAATTCCTTGAGGCGCGCGCTCGTCAGCTCGATGAGCGCCGGCCGGACTCCGTTCGAATCGCCGCTAAGCATCACGGAGCTCCCTCCCCGTGAGTGACACGAACAGGTCTTCGAGTGTGGCCTCGTGCGTGGTCAGAGTGCGCAGCTTCGCGCCGCTGTCTTCGACGGCGCGGATCAACTGCGGCACCGCGCCGGCAAGCGAGTCGACGTGCAGCTGCCACCCTTCGCCGCGCCGCTTGCAGCCGTGAAACCCGTTCATGTTGCAGAAGGCATCCGATGAAATCGCCGGCTCGCTGGTGAACTCGATGACGTTCGCCGCCTCGAGTTTGGCGATGAGCTCCGCCGGAGTTCCAAGGGCGATGAGATGACCGTGATCGACGATGGCAATGCGGTCGCACAGTCGCTGCGCTTCTTCCATGTAATGCGTCGTCAGGAGAATCGTCCCGCCCTTCGCTTTGAATCGTGAGACGACTTCCCAAAGTTGCAGGCGGCTCTGCGGATCGAGTCCTGTCGTCGGTTCGTCGAGAAACAGCATGTCGGGATCGCCGACGAGTGCGCATGCGACTGCGAGCCGCTGCTTCTGGCCGCCGGACAGCTTGCCGACGCGTGAGTCTTTCTTTTCCTCGAGCGACAGATCGTGAAGCAGTTGCGCGGGTGCCGGACCGTTCTTGTAGAACGACCGGAACAGACGCAGCGTCTCGCCGACCGTCAGCTTGTCATTCAGCTGCGTCTCCTGAAGCGAGATGCCGATGCGCTCGCGCAGCTCGCGCTCGTTGCGACGCCACGTGAGGCCGAGAACTTCGACCTCGCCGGCATCAGGTTTCGTCAGCCCTTCCAGAATCTCGATCGTCGTCGTCTTTCCTGCGCCGTTCGGACCGAGAAGGCCGAAGCATTCGCCGCGACGGACGGAGAGGTCGAGACCGTCGACCGCTTTCACGTCGGGGTAATACTTTTTCAGATCGCGGCAGAGGACCGCGTTTCCGTTGGAATTGCCTGCAGTCATTGCGGCGCACATACTACGCGGACGTTATGCGAGCCGTCATCCTCACAAAGTTCGGCGATGAGTCGGTGATGAAGATCGGCGACGTCCCGCCGCCGCCGCTCGGCGAACACGACATCCGCATCGCGGTCGCGGCGGCCGGCGTCAATCGCGCCGATGTCCTGCAGCGGCAGGGACACTATCCGCCGCCGCCCGGTGCATCGGAGATTCTCGGAATGGAATGCGCCGGCGTCGTCATCGAAGTCGGCAAGGAAGTCTTCGGCTGGCAGAAAGGCGATCGCGCGATGGCGCTGTTGCCGGGCGGCGGTTACGCCGCAGAGGCCGTGGTCGACGCGGGCTCGGCGATGCACGTGCCGGACACGCTCACCGACGAGGAAGCAGGCGCGTTTCCCGAAGTTTTTCTGACCGCGTTTCTCAATGTGTTCATGCTCGGCGTCGCCAGGCGTGGAGAAACGTTGCTCGTCCACGGCGGCGGCAGCGGCGTCGGCACCGCCGCCACCACCCTCGGCAAACTGGCCGGCCTGCGCGTGGTCGTGACCGCGGGGTCGGCGGACAAGTGCGCGCTGTGTATCCAGCACGGAGCCGACGAAGCGATCGACTACAAGAAGGAAGACTTCTCGCAGCGCGTCAAGGATGTCGACGTCGTCCTCGATCACATCGGCGCGCGATATCTGGCGAAGGATCTGCAGGTCATGCGCACGGGCGGGCGCGCGGTCATCATCGGATCGATGGGCGGCGAGAAGAAGGCCGAGATCGATGTGACGGCGATGCTCATGAAGCGGCAGCAGATCATCGGCTCGACGCTGCGCGGGCGTTCGAACGAAGAGAAAGCCCGGATCATCGAGGCGTTCATGTCGCGTTTCGGCGAAGACCTGCGCAACGGCCGCATCCGTCCGGCGATCGATTCCGTGATCCCCATTCAGCGGGTCGCCGAGGCGCACCGGCGGATGGATGAGGATCACTTCGGAAAAGTCGTTCTCACGCTCTCATGACTCGCAGCGCTTGAGGCGCGCGAATGTCCGCGACGATCGTTCCGTCGTCGCGCGGAGCTCGGGATGCGCGTGCAGGAGCAGCGAGACGGTCGAGTCCTGACAGCGGAATAGCGTGAACTTGTCGATGTCGGAGACGCCGGTCAGCGCAAAGTCGAGAGCGTTGGCGCCGTCCTTTGTTTTCACGTGGACGTCCGCGCGGTGCTTCAGCAGAAACTCGACCATGTCGTCGTTGCCGTAGCCGGCGGCCATCATCAGAGGCGTCATGCCTTCGGGTCCGCCTTTGTTGATGTCGGCACCATGTTCGAGCAGCACCGCGGCGGTCTCGAGTTGATTCTTGTGGACGGCGTGCATGAGCGGCGGCCATTCGTTCACGCCAACCGGGCGGTTCGGGTCTTCGCCCTGGGCGAGGAGCGTTCGGACTTGCGCAGCCTTGCCGTTTCGCACGGCCCAGGCGAGGTCGTCCCGATCGACGCCCTGCCGGGACTGGCAGCTCAGGATGAGGAGAACGGAGATGATGATCGCGGCGCGCATGAACATAAGATGGGCCGCTGTTGCATTCATGTCAAGTACTTGTCGCTACAAAGTGCAAGCCTGCCCACACCTTTAGATCGATCAGCTTCTTCGCTCCGCGCTGTTTCGTCAGCCACTGCTCAAGGGTATGGAGTGGGACGGCGTGGACCGTGATGTCCTCCCTCTCCACCCCACCCCCCGCCCCCACCTTCCGCACACCCACCGCCCGGTACAGGCTCACGATCTCCGACGTGATGCCCGGCGACGATGGCCCGCGCGCGAGCAGCTCGACCGACTGGCATTCGTATCCGGTCTCCTCCCTCAATTCCTTGCGCGCGGTCTCCTCGGCATCGCTGCTGCCGTCTTCGTCGCCGACGAGACCGGCCGGCCAGTCGATGACGCGCGCGTCGACCGGCTTGCGATGCTGCTCGGTGAGGATCACGCGGTTGTCATCCGTGACGGCGATGATCGCAACCGCTTCTTTTCCTTTCTTGCGCTCGACGAACTCCCACCCGTCGCGGTCGAGAAGGAAAACGCGCTTGCCTTCGCAGATGGTTTTCATACGGGGCACTATAGGTCGCCGGTTGCCGGTTGCCGGTTGCCGGTTAACCGTTAACCGTTAACCGTCGAACAGCGAGCGTTGAGGTAAGCGGCGGCGAAATGCTGCGATGGACATCGCGTCATCGCGTTCGTTGAGTCCAAGCCGCCTGCACGTGACGTCGAAGAGCGCGGACATCTGATCGGCGAACAGCCCTTCGCCGCGTCCGCGCACTCCCCACGTCGCGTCGTACAACTTCCCGCCGCGCATGTCGCGCACGCGGTTCAGGACTTTGTCTTTGCGATCGGGGAAGTGTTCGTCGAGCCAGCGTTCGAACAGCGGCGCGACGGCCCACGGCAATCGCAGCACGACTTTGCCCGCCCAATCGGCGCCCGCTTTCTTCGCCGCGGCGAGGATCGAGGGCATTTCGTGATCGGTAATCGCCGGGACGATCGGCGCAACGAGCACGCCAACGGGGACGCCGGCCGACGCCAGCGCCTCGACCGCGGCGAGCCGCAACTCCGGCGTCGCGGCACGAGGCTCCATGATGTTGGCGAGCTTCGGATCGAGCGTTGTGATCGACAGGAATACTCGCGCGGCGTTGAACTTCGCCAGCTCTTTGAGGTGATCGATGTCGCGGGTCACGAGGACGTTCTTCGTGATGATCGCAACGGGATTTCGGAACTCCGCGAGCACGCCGAGACAGCGGCGCGTGATCTCCAGCTTCCGTT
>DASVHS010000309.1:0-3840 GCA_036382495.1 Thermoanaerobaculia bacterium
GTTCCACCCACCTGAATCGTGTTCTTCGCGCACCCCGGCGATGAAAGCGAACTTGGGGGAGGCGCCGTGGCCGCGTAGTAGTTTCCGGTATTGAAAACGACGAGCATGTCCGGGTGCGCGTAAACGAACGCGTCGATGTCACGCGCCGGCTGCGAATAGCTCGCGGTCGCGTTGCCGTGATCGCCCCACGAGTTCGAATGAATCCGGGCGCCCTGCTTGTACGCCTGGTCGAGCGCGGGAGTGATTTTGACCGGACATCCGATTCCCGGCCGCGACGTGCAGGCGTCAGTCGCTGAAAGGCCGGCGTCCTGGACAACGAGCTTCGCGCCTGGCGCGACGCCGTCTGCGTAGTCATGCGCGATCGGCGCACCCGAATCGCCGAGCGCCGAGGCGGCGGCGTGCGTACCGTGATCGCGTTCGACATAGTCGTAAATCGGATGCGTGGACGGCACATCGCAACCGGGCGCGCCAGGAAACTGGTCGCACGAAAACAGGAAGTCGTACGCGATGACCTTGCGGCGCGACAGATCCACCTGCCACGCAAGACCAAGTTGCGGCGAGCCCGTGTTGAACGGCGGCTTCGAACCGTCAGATTCGGCGAAGTAACAGCTCGTCCAGTCGACGCCTGTGTCGAGCACCGCCACGATCTGCCCCTCGCCATGGATTCCATGGTCGAACACCGGCGTCACGAACCCGAGCCACCCGCTTTGCAGCGCGAGGTAAGCAGTTTCGTCAGCCGAGAGCGGGATCGCGACCAGGAATGCAAGTACCAATAACTTGCGCATTGGCAGAGGGAACGCCCGGTAGGGCAGAGGCATTCCGAGCAGGCAATTCTTAATTCTTAATTTGAAATTCTTAATTCCAATTCAGGATCCATCAACGTTGAAATTAAGAATTTCGAATTAAGAATTAAGAATAGAGACGTCGCGAACGTCAGTGGACGAACTTTCTCCTGTTCCGGATGTAGTCCGCCAGAATGTATTCGCCGAGGCGGTCGGGGGAGGAGTAGAACGCGCGGCCGCGGTTGATCTGCGAGAGTTGCTCGACGAAATTCACGAGCATCGGGTCGGTCGCCAGCATGAACGTCGTGATCGGGACGCCGGCGCGGCGGCACTTGTCGGCCTCTTCCAGCGTGCGGTTGACGATCTTCATGTCCAGGCCGAACGAGTTCGTGTACAGGTGGCCGTTTTCGAACAGCGCCGATGGCTTGCCGTCCGTGATCATGAAAATCTGTTTGTTGTTGTGTTTACGGCGGCGAAGGATCCGCTGCGCGAGCTCGAGCCCGGCCTTCGTATTCGTGTGATACGGGCCGACCTTCACGTACGGGATCTCGGAGATCGGCACTTCGACGGCCTCGTCGCCGAACAGCAGCACATCGATCGAGTCCTTCGGATACTTCGTGATGATCAGTTCCGTCAGCGCGAGCGCGACCTTCTTCGCCGGCGTGATCCGGTCCTCACCGTAGAGGATCATCGAATGCGAGATGTCGATCATGACGACCGTCGCACATCCCGAGTTGTGCTCCGTCTCGTACACCTCCAGATCCTCTTCGGTGATCTGGATGTGCTCTGCCGGATCGTTGTGCTTCATCGCGTTCTGCAGCGTGCGGATCGAGTCGAGCGACATCGGGTCGTCGCCGAACTGATACGGCCGCGTCTCGGTCAGGCGCTCCGTTCCCTGCCCCGCCGTCGGAACCGAGTGAGATCCCGTCATCGACTTCTGCAGTCCGCCGAAAATCTCATCGAGCGCGTCACGGCGGATCTGCCGCTCGCCGCCGGCGGCGAGCACGAGATTCCCGTTCGCATCCTCGCCGATCACATTCTCCTCGGTCAGCCTGGCGAAGAACGCCGCGAGGTCGACGTTTTCGTCGATGAGTCCCCGCTCCTGCAGCGCACGCATCCAGCGCATCGCTTCTTCGACATCGCCGCCGGTCTGCAGCAGAAGATGATTGAAGAGACGGCGCAGGCCCATCTCCGCGAGCATTTGTTTGATGAGGTCGGGGTCGAGCCAGGAGTAGCGCTGTCTCACGGTTTGGTCAGTTTTTCCAGCCAGCGGGCAATGGTCGGGTTGTTGGGCAGCTGTTCCTTCGCTTCTTCCAGAGTTGCAATCGCATCGCGCTTTCGATCGAGAACGAGGAGCACCTGGACGCGCAACTCGATCAGCGCCTGATACAAAGCAAAATCGGTCATCTGCTGCGCGGTCAGCAGCGACAAAGCCCGATCGACAAACTTCAGCGCGGTCTCCGGCTTCGAATCATTCAGCGCATCCGCGGCGAACCGATGCAGCATCCTCGGCGAATCGCCGAGGAACGATTTGGCGTCGACGAAGTGGCTGAGGGCCTCTTTGACGATCGCTTCCTGATCGGGAAACCATCCGTCCCGGATGATCCGGTCGATCTGGCGCGCCAGGTCACTGGGAATCTCCGCCGCAACCTTAACCATGGTCACGATTGTATCTGGAGTGATTCATTTCACGGTCCGGAGCACGTTGAACTTCATCAGCTCCGCGAACGTGATCGTCGAGTCGAGGTCCTCCCGCGCCAGACGGAGCGCCTGGTGCAGGCCCTCGAGGAGCATCTCCATCCAGAACGCGAGCTCTTCGTCGCGCGCCGGCTGCACGTATTTCGACGCCGTGTCGGCCAGCTTCGGCACGCGCTTCAATTCGGCGAAGTGTTTCGCGAACGGCATCTCGTCCGAGAGCGTGATCTTGTTGCCTTCCATGAACCAGGCCAGGATCAGCTCGTAGTTCGGCTCCTGGCGCTTGTCGCGCGGGGGTTCTTCGCGCTTCGGCGGCTCTTTCTTCGCCTGCTGCTTGCGGCGGCCGGCGAAGACGTCGTCGAGGTCATCCTGGTCGACGTCGTATCCACGCCGTGCGTCGTTGCCGCGCGTACCGGCGCGTTCGATCGGCGGGAACTTCTGCTCGAACAGTTTCGCGACCGCCATCCCGATCAACTTTCGCGCGACGACTTCGGCGCCCTGCTGCTCGCCTTCGTACACCATCTCCACTTTGCCGGTGATCGCCGGCAGGACCATGGCCAGGTCCGACAGTCGCGGGAAAATGTAGCGATCGCCGGTGATCGCGGCGCGGCGCTCGAGGTTCGATTGCAGCAGCTCGATCGCCGCGATCGTCAGTCGCGCCGAGACCCCCGACGACTGATCGACGAGCTCCGATTCGCGCGCCGCGAACGCGATGTTCTCGATGAGATCGCGGACGTAGAGCGGAACCTCGATCTGCACCTGCCCGTCGCGCTGCGTCCACGCTTCCTGCTCGGTGATTTGACGCGCCGTCTCGACCTTCTGCGGATAATGCGTGAGGATCTGCGAGTCGATGCGGTCCTTGAGCGGCGTGATGATGTTGCCGCGGCTCGTGTAGTCCTCCGGGTTCGCGCTGAAGACGAGCACGATGTCCATCGGAATGCGGATCGGAAATCCGCGGATCTGCAGATCGCGCTCTTCGAGGATGTTGAGCAGCGCCACCTGAATGCGCGGCGCAAGGTCGGGCAATTCGTTGATCGCGAAGATGCCGCGGTTCGTGCGCGGGATGATGCCGTAGTGGATCACTTCTTCGTCCGCGTACGTCAGACGCTGATTGGCGGCCTTGATCGGATCGATGTCGCCGATGAGGTCCGCGACCGTGACGTCCGGCGTCGCCAGCTTCTCGCGGTAACGCTCCTCGCGCCTGATCCAGGCGATGGGCAACTCGTCTTTCTGCTCGACCGCGAGACGGCGGCAACGCTTGCACGACGGATGAAACGGCGAGTCGTTGATCTCGCATCCGGCGATGATCGGCACCTGCTCGTCGAGAAGAGCCGTCAGCGCGCGGAGGATTCGAGTCTTGGCC
>DASVHS010000310.1:0-4921 GCA_036382495.1 Thermoanaerobaculia bacterium
ATCACGCTCGTAATGATCGCCGCAATTGTCGGACTGTTTTTTCTGCACGCGCGATTCAGGGCGGTGACCGAATGACAGTGGCCGAAGAGCGGACGCGTGTGGCCGAAGTGCGGGCGGGAGTGCGGCGATCGGGAACGGTGCTGTCGGTCGTCTTCTTCGTGCTGACCGCGATTGCGATCGCGGCGGCGACTTTCTTTCTGCACGAGCTCGCGACCGGCATCATGTGCCTCGTCGTCGCCGAGACCCTCCTGCACCGATCGAAACCCCAGATGGGCGTCGTCGCGGCGCTTTGGCTCGGCGGACTCTTCTCGCTGATCTTTGCATTGCCGCACACTGGAAAGCCGGAAGGCCTGCTCCTCTTTGCCGCCGCGTGCGCAATCGCGGGTGTACGCGTGCGCAATCCGCTGATCGGCGCGTTCGCACCCGTGTTTGTCATTGCGTACTTTGCCGAGATCAATGCGTACGAGACCGCGCTCACGACCGGAGTCGTCGTCGCTGCGATCTCGCTCGTATTGCTTGCCCGTGAGTGGCAACGCCCGTCGACCGAGCTCCTGTTCATCATGATCATCCTGGTGGCGCCGATCGCCGGCGCCGCGGCGAGCTGGGAGCGCGCATCGATCGCGTGGTCGCTCGCATACATCGCGCTGGCGGTCGCAGAAGTCATGTTCGCGGTTCGAACGCGGCATCAGGCGGCGTTCTACGGCGCTGCGGTATCGACGACGATCGCGGTCATCATGTTGCGCGACGTCTTGCCGCTTGCAACTGAGTGGAAGTTGATCATCGCCGGCGCATTGCTGTTCGCCGTGTCCGTCGCGATCTCGCGCGCTTTACGAGAAAAGACGAGCGGCTTCGTGATGACGCCCGTCAAGAACCTGGCCGAGGAAGCGATGCGCGTCCTTGGAACGGTTGCGCTCGCGCCACATGCGACGAGCCCAGCACCCGCGAATTCGCAACCGGGCGGCGGCGGATCATTCGGCGGCGCGGGAGCATCCGGAGACTTCTAACAACCGTTCCACGTGCCACACGCGGTGTGCACCGAGCGGAAAACCCAGCGACCCGGCGACCGAGCGACCCAGCGACCCGCTTTTCCGCAAGAGCACCGCGCCCGCTTGATTTCCGCCATTTTTCTTGTGGTCTAGTCTGCTAATCGACTTCGGAAAAGCTCCGCAAATCCCAATGAAAAGTCCGGGGTCAAAGAGCGTGAAGAAAGTGTGCAAATCATGCGGAAAACGCGCGGATTTGCTGCGGATTCGCGGTGGAGAAGCCTGCGGATTTCCTGTCGAGAAGTCGTGGATAACTGGCGGAAATGTGGCTTGAACACCACTTTGTGCATTCAGACCTAAGTCGAGTCCCAGTGAATAGTTACGCACGATGTAGTGTTGTAGACGATCGCGACCACAAGATCTTGTGGGTGGTCGCTTGACATCCCTCTTTTGGCGGCGTAGCTTGTCCCACATCACAAACAACTCGGCGAGCGAGGGAGGGTCATGAAAGATTCGAAAGGTCAGCTGCGTCTTGAAATCCAGTCTCCGAAGCGGTCGGTTTCACTCCAGATCCGCGATTATCAGGTGACGGCGAAGGTCAAGTCCGCTGTCCCGCGGCCACGTCCGGCTGCGGTTCGAGCTCTCGTGGTGCGCTAGCGGGGTTTGTTGCGAGTTTTGTAGACATGAAGCTCTTAGCTCTTAGCTCCTGGCTCTTCGGAGGACGGCGTACCGCAGCCGCAGCTCCTAAGAGCTACGAGCTAAGAGCTAAAAGCTGGTGAGCGAGACAAACGAAGGGACGAGTCCGGCCGGGCTCGTCCCCTTTTTGTCTCCGGGAAGCGAGGAAAACATGACGTCCATGGATATCAACCAGACGATTCGGTCGCGCAGCAACGCACCGAAGAATCAAAAGCCCGGACGGCGGGAGACGAAGACCGGCGGCATCGAGATCGTCCGCCACTTCACGAAGCCCGGCGTCGACGTGTTCGACACCTGCGAGTGGGAGATGCGCTCCGCGGTCATCACGAATGAGCGCGGCGAAAACGTCTTCGAACAGAAAGACGTCGAGATGCCGAAGTTCTGGTCGCAGATGGCCACGAACGTCGTCGTGTCGAAATACTTCCGCGGTCACCTCGGCACAGCGGAACGAGAAACGTCCGTGCGCCAGCTGATCGGCCGCGTCGTCCGCACCATGACGCAGTGGGGACGCGAAGGCGGTTACTTCGCTTCCGTGGAGGATGGAGATTCGTTCAGGGATGAGCTGACGCATATCCTTCTGTATCAGATCGCCGCGTTCAACTCGCCGGTGTGGTTCAACGTCGGCGTGGAAGCGCGTCCGCAGTGCTCGGCCTGTTTCATCAACTCCGTCCAGGACACGATGGACTCGATCCTCGGCCTGGCGAAGACCGAGGGGATGTTGTTCAAGTTCGGATCGGGAACGGGCTCGAATCTGTCGAGCATCCGCTCCTCGAAAGAACTGCTGGCCGGCGGCGGCACGGCGTCGGGTCCGGTTTCGTTCATGAAGGGATACGACTCGTTCGCCGGCGTCATCAAGAGCGGCGGCAAGACCCGTCGCGCGGCGAAGATGGTCATCCTGAACGCCGATCATCCCGACATCCTCGACTTCATCGAGTCGAAGGAGCGCGAGGAGAGGAAGGCCTGGGCATTGATCGACGCCGGCTACGACGGCGCATTCAACGCGCACGGCGGCGCGTACGACTCGGTGCAGTTCCAGAACGCGAACCATTCCGTGCGCGTGACCGACGACTTCATGCGCGCGTACGAGAAGGACAGCGATTGGCACACGCGCGCCGTCACCGACAAGAACCGCGTGATGGAGACGTACAAGGCGCGCGACATGATGCGCAAAATGGCCGAGTCCGCGTGGGTGTGCGGCGACCCGGGCATGCAGTTCGACACGACCGTCAACGACTGGCATCCGTGCCCGAACACCGCGCGCATCAACGCGTCGAATCCGTGCTCGGAGTACATGTTCCTCGACGACTCCGCGTGCAACCTGGCGTCGCTGAACCTGATGCGTTTCTACAGCGAGACCGAAGGGTTCGACGTCGAGTCGTATCGCGCGGCGCTACGCATCGTCATCACCGCGCAGGAGATCACCGTCGACTACGCGTCGTATCCGACGCCGGCCATCGAGAAGAACTCCCACGCATTCCGTCCCCTCGGCATCGGCTACGCGAACCTTGGCGCACTGCTGATGGCGCGCGGACTTCCGTACGACAGCGAAGAAGGTCGTGAGTTTGCTGCGGCCGTCACGTCGATTCTGTCGGGCGAGTCGTATGCGCAGTCATCGCGCATCGCGTCGAAGCTCGGTCCGTTCGAAGGCTACTTGGTCAACGAAGAGCCGTTCCTGCGCGTGATCGACAAACATCGCCGCGCGGCGTATCGCATCAACGTGCGTCCGCTGCCGGTCGATCTCGCCGACGCGGCGACGAAGGTGTGGGACGAAGCGTATGCGCTCGGCCAGCAGTATGGATATCGCAATGCGCAGATCTCCGTGCTCGCGCCGACCGGCACGATCGCGTTCATGATGGATTGCGACACGACCGGCATCGAGCCCGACATCGCGCTGGTGAAGTACAAGAAGCTCGTCGGCGGCGGGATTCTGAAGATCGTCAACCAGACCGTGCCGACCTCGCTGAAGCGTCTCGGTTACGACCAGAAGCAGGTCAACGAGATCATCCAGTACATCGACGAGAACGACACGATCGAAGGTGCGCCGCATCTGATCGAGTCGCATCTGACCGTGTTCGACTGCGCCTTCAAGCCCGCTCACGGCACCCGCTCCATCCACTACCTCGGCCACCTGCGGATGATGGGTGCGGTGCAGCCGTTCATCAGCGGCGCGATCAGCAAGACGATCAACATGCCGACGAATGCGACGATCGAGGAGATCGAGCAGGCGTACTACGAAGCGTGGAAGCTCGGACTGAAGGCTGTGGCCGTGTATCGCGACGGTTGCAAGCGTTCGCAGCCGATGAACACCTCGAAGGACAAGACCGCTCTGGAGGCCCTCGGCCTTACGCCGACGGCGGTGCGCCGCAAGCTGCCGGATGAGCGGCAGTCGATCACGCACAAGTTCTCGATCGGCGGTCACGAGGGCTACATCACCGTCGGCAAGTACGAGGACGGGACGCCGGGCGAGATCTTCATCACGATGGCCAAGGAAGGCTCGACGATCTCGGGCCTGATGGATTCATTCGCGACGATGACGTCGCTGGCGCTGCAGCATGGAGTGCCGCTGCAGCTGCTCGTCGACAAGTTCACGCATATGCGCTTCGAGCCGTCGGGGTTCACGAAGAACCCCGAGATCCCGATGGCGAAGTCGATCATGGACTACATCTTCAAGTGGCTGGCGATCAAGTTCCTTTCGCGCGACAGCCAGGAAGAAGCAGGCGTGATCAAGCGCGACACGATCGATGTGGTGGCGACCCCGCCCGCCCTCCCCGCGTCCAATGTTGCGAAGCTCACGCCGAAGGACGTCGCGTTCATCGATACGGTGGCCGCGTCCACGAACGTCCCCGGCTCGGGCGTCGGCTTCGTTCTGCCAGCAAAAGATGCGGACGCGGTGAACGCGAGGAACACCGCCCCCCCGATCCGCTTCCAGCAGGACGCGCCGAGCTGCAGCGACTGCGGCTCGATCATGGTCCGCAACGGCGCCTGCTACAAATGTCTGAATTGCGGCAGTACCAGCGGGTGCTCGTAGCACCGGCGAATGGCATAGTCCCGCCGAAAGCACCAGCGTTCGAGGGAAGTAGGAAGGGCGGCCGAGGAGGCCGCCCTTTTGTTTGATCGCAAAGTTCTCAACGCGGCCTGGCCTCAAAACCCGTCGCTCTGAGAGCACAAGACGTTTCGACAGGTCCGGGAAGTGCGAACATTCGCGGGTCTGACCCGAACGCGAAAACGCGATACAGCGAGTA
>DASVHS010000311.1:0-3846 GCA_036382495.1 Thermoanaerobaculia bacterium
CAGGAGAAAACTCAACGCAAAGAACGCGGTCGGCTGAACCTCGTCGTACGACGCGGTGCCGTAGAGATCGACGAGCCGCTGGAATGGACGCAGGACGATCGGGTTCCGATGAAGGATCGGCACTCGAATCGATCCCTCCAGCACTCCCGGGACGTCCTCGGCCCGCTCGATGTCGACGACGGCACTGTCACCGGCCGCCGCGAGGATCTTTCCCTTCATCCGCTGAGCGGCTTCAGCGGGAAGCCACCCCGAGATCACGACGAACCGGCCGGCAGCGGCGAAGTAGGTCTGTGCCTGGAGCAGAAGCGTCTCGATCTCGACCTTCTTCGCACTCTCGATGAGCGTCCCGCCAAGCTCGCGGCGCGCGCCGGCGAGCTCGTTCTGAGCAGCTTCCATCGCTGCCACGCTGTCGGCCAGTTGCTTGCGTAATTCGTCTGTAGACAGCGCGGGCAGAGCAACCGGTTGAGCGAGGGAGACGCGAAGAGCCTCATCGAGACGCGGCCGTGCAAAGTTTGCAACGACAATCGCGATCAGCCTCGGCTGCTGCGAGTCGAGCGGGATCAGCGTGAACGGAACCGGCCCGAGAAGTGTGGCAAGTGTCTCGATCGAGTGGTCGTCAGCGAGCGCGAAGCGGATCGTGACGAATCGGGCAGCGGAAGCACGCTGAACGTCGACCTGCGACTCACGCAACCGCTCGGCGTTCGCGACCTGATCCCGCAGAAGCGCGGATCGCTCGCGAGAGGACGCCAGCGACTGCAGGATCTGATCGACACGTTTTCCGATCGGATCGATGATCGCCTCGATGCGTTCACGCTCGCCGGCAAGATCGCCGCCGATCTTTTCGAGCAGCGCCCCTTCAGGCTCCTGCAATCGGACGCCGAGCTTCTCCGCGAGCGAGCGCAAACGATTCCGAAGATCGCGATACGCCGCGTACAGCTCCGCGGTTCCCGGAGGCGCCGTCTCGTACGGACTACGGCCGTGAGCGATGTCGACGAGATGCAGAAGACCTTCGGCGGCGATGGCGCGCGCCGCTGCGGGACCGTCGCGGGTCTGCACCTGTGCACGGAAGTGCACCATCGGAACGCTGCGAAGCACGTTCATGTGGATCGATTGCTCCATCCGATGACGAGATCAGCCGCCGCATCCAGCAGGCTGTCGCCGCCACGTTCGGCCACGGCTCTCGCGATCCGGTAGTCGCGTTCCGCGAGCGCGGCGTACGCGACTGCCGGAGCGAGACTGCGTGTCTGCCCACGGAATGCGCGACGGCAAAGAACATTGAGGTCTGGCCATTTCCGCTTCTGCGGAAGCACGCGCGCTGCAGCGATCGCCTCCGCGGACAATCCGTATGCGCTGGTCCCTCGACGATCGATCTCGATGTCGCGCAGGTGGACGATCCCCTCCGCGATCTGCCGGGCCAGCGCTTCCGATTTCGCGAGCTCTCCCGACTCCATGACCACCTGCTGTCCGGCCCATCGATCGAGCGCCAGCTCGGCGGACCCGAGGTCCGATGCGTGCGCCATGTAGACGTCCGTCGCAATAGCCGCGAAGGGCGTCGTGGCCAGAGCTCCGACCACGTCGTACAACGTGTGAGCTCGCACGAACGAAACACGGGAGACGGACGCGAGCTCGTGCAGGTCGTGCCATAGCGGCGTCCATCGCTCCACATCGATCGCGCGAGCGACTGCGCTCCATCCGAGCTTGACGTTCTCGATTTCGTGGAGGCCGAGGAGGGCGCGGACGACGGGGCGGGCGTCGGCGTAGCAGTTGAAGATTGCTCGATATCGGCCCAATAGCCGTTCGAAGCGCTTCGCCTCGGTCTCGATGCCGAGGGAGCGCGCAACGCGCGATGCGGACCCTTCGTCGGACGCGCAACGCATCGCTGCGATGTCATCGGTCTTCAACAAACCACTGCGTTGCGCCGACAGACGAGCGTAGCCGTAGGCACGATGAGTCATTTGATTTTCTCTTCCGCGTCGCCGCTGACGATTCGCGCGTAGATCTGCGCGGCCGCGTCAAGCTGTTGCTCGCCGGCAGCCGACAGTCGCGCGAGATACTGATCGAGCGCCGCGCGTCGTTCGGCGAGCCGCGTCTCGCCCTCTTCGCGAATCCTGGCGAGGTCGCGTTCCACGACGGCTGCAGCGGCCTGCTGGCGCGCGTCAATTGCTCTTGCACGCGCGAGGCGGGCCTCATCCATCGCTCGATCGATCTGCTTCTGAGCAAGATCGACACGAGCACGGCTCTCCTCATCGACCGAGAGAATCTGATCCAGATCAGCTGTCATGGCCGCGGCCCAGCACCATGCTCTCCCCTGGGCAACGTAGCGGCGCTGCCGGATATCACCCCGGTCGCGGTCGAGCATCACTCCCCAGCCGTGACGCGCTGCATGGCCTGCCCGGTGTAACGGAGCGATGCTTAATGAGGAGGTTCGCCATGATGGTCTTTGCGAATCGATCCGGTGCGGGCAGACTACTGGCTGACCGCCTGAGCGCCTATGCGCACCGCGATGACGTCATCGTGCTGGCTCTACCCCGAGGTGGGGTTCCGGTCGCGTACGAAATCGCCGAGCATCTGGGTGTCCCCCTGGACGTCCTCATCGTCCGCAGGATCGGTACACCCGGCATGGAGAACGTGGCGATGGGTGCGGTCGCATCGGGTGGCATCGTCGTGATCAACCAAGACGTCGTATCCACGGCCCGCGTTCTGGGAACTGAGATGCAATACGCAATCGAGCTCGAACGTGACGAAGTGGAGCGCCGCGAGAAAGCATATCGGAGCGGAAGGCTGCCGCTCGATGTGAAAGCGAAGACAGTCATCCTCGTCGATGATGGTGCGGCCACGGGAGCGACGATGCGTGCCGCGGTCCTGGCTCTCCGGCGGATGTCACCGGCGCGAATCGTCGTGGCGTTGCCAGTCGCCGCTGAGGACACAACGGAAGAGTTGAAGCGCGATGCGGATGATTTTGTCTGCCTGTCGACGCCGCATGACTTCTACGCCGTCAGCCTCTGGTACGCCGATTTTCCGCAGATCTCGGATGACGAAGTGCGCGAGCTGCTCGGCCGTGCCGCAGAACTGAGCGAGGTCACCGCATAGGTTGCCGGTCACGCCGACGGAGTGACCGCAATCGTAGCGATCGCGCGCGGTAAGTGCGAAAGTGATTGAGGAGGTTTCCCATGCTGGTCAAAGAAGTGATGACGATGTCGCCCATGCGCTGCAAGCCGGCCGACACGATCGACACCGTCGCGAAGCTGATGCTCCAACACGACTGTGGCGTGATCCCGATCGTGGACGGCGAGAGAGTTCTCGGCGTGATCACCGACCGCGACATTACGTGCCGCGTCGTCGCCGCCGACAAGACACCGATCGCGATTCGGGTGAGCGACGTGATGACACACGCCGTGCACACCATTCATGACGATGAGCCTGTGGAAGCGGTCATCGATCTCATGAAGACGAGTCAGGTCCGTCGGGTTCCGGTTGTCGACCGGGAGGGCAAACTCGTGGGGATCGTCGCGCCCTCCGATCTCGCTCCTCTGTTCGCATCGACGAACGTCGCTGATTTTCTGCTGTCCGTTTCGTACTGGAACCATCAGACGGCCGTTCCCGCCGCTGCCGCTGACGACTCGTACTGGCTCGGCTGATCACCCGCCTCGCAACAGAGAGGCGGCCCCGGGGGGGCCGCCCCACGCCGCTTCCGACGGCACGTATACCTCGAGCAACTGTGCGGTGATGCGCGATGCGCAGTTCACGCGGCGGTCATCTGCTCCTGAAGCGCCACGGCCCGAGGAAACAAAATGCAGTTCTCGAGAAACATGTACTCGTGCAGATGCGCCTCGAGTCTCGTTACGG
>DASVHS010000312.1:0-6048 GCA_036382495.1 Thermoanaerobaculia bacterium
ATCGTTCGAGATGTATCACGCATTGAAGGACAACGGCGTCGAAGTGAAGTTCATCGCGTATCCGGTCGGCGGCCATTTCCCCGGCGACCCGGTTCGATCCGCGGACGTGTACCGGCGATGGAGTGAGTGGATCGCGACGCACTTTGAACCGGCGCACTGAAGTGCGCCTCCACACAGGAGCTCACTCGAGGCACCGGACGGGCTTCTGTGTGGTCGCGGGCTTCAGCCCGCGGTTTTTTCAATGTCGCAGCAGTCGCAGGTCGAGTGAAAACGGGATCGGATCGCGGATCTCGATCTTCGCGAAGTCGCCGTGTTCGGGATTGAGCAGGTAGTTGCTCTCGGTCTCGATGATCGCGCTCGGAACGCGAAGCGCGGCGCTGCTGCCGCTGGCGAGCCACGCGTCACCGAATGCATGCAGGCCGTCCGGCGGCGGCGCGATCTTCCACTCTGACGGGAGCTGGCTCTTCTCGAGGTCCTCGACGAGCGACTCGTCGAATAAGCACGCGAACAGAAGGTAATCGCTGAGCGGCTTTTTCCGGCCGGCGCGGACGAGCAGCTCCAACGCCGCCAGCGCGGCGCTCGACGACGTGTACACAACGCGGACGCCGCGCGAGTTCCAGCGGCCGCCGTAGATGCGCGCGCCGTCGCCGTCAAACGCGGATTCACCGAATTGGACAGTGGTGATGCGCCACGACGTGATCACGCAAGGATGCCGTGTTCGAGCTGGCCGATGAGCGTGTCGACTTCCTGCGCGCCGACGTCCGTCCGAACCATCTCCGACGGTTTGACTCCCCCGAACGCGTATTGGGGCGCGTTCAACCACTCGGTCGCCGCCTCGGCGTCACCGTCGAAGAAAAACAGCGCCCGTCCGTAAACCCTCGCCAGCCGCACCAGGCGATCAGATTCCTCCGCGGACAGTTTGCCGGCCGACTTACGTCTCGCGATGGTGCGCCGCGGGATCTGCAGGAGCTCGAGCAGCTCGTCGCTCGAGAAACCGGTGTTTTTCTGCAGACGCTCGAACGCGCTGTACGGCAGCCCTTTCTCGATGATCTCGATCAGTCCAGGAAAATCGAAGCGCGACAACCCGAGGAGCACGACGTAGGCGTGAGGACCGGGCATGCCGGTCTTGAGGTACTTGCGGAACTTCTGGACGTCGGAGACTTGGGGCATATGGCATCAATATGCGCGCCAGATGGCCGAGCAGTCAAGAATCAGAGCGCGGAGGGCGGAGCGCAGAGCGCAGATTCGGGGTTCATCTCCTGCGCTCTGCCCTCCGCGCACTGCGCTCTGTTCTCAATACGTGACCCGGTGGTAGTACTTGAACGGCTTTCGCTCGCCGTTTTTCACGATCGGGTAGAACTTTGCGGACTGCAGCGACGCTGCGTTCTGAGCGGCGAGGCCGGGGTTGCCGGTCGTGTTGTCGATCACCTTGACCGCGACGACGTCGCCGTCGGTGTTCACGTCGGCTTCGAAGTAGAGGTCGCCGTGCGTGGACGGACTCGACACCGGTGACGGAAACCGGCGGAATCGCGGCGAGGGGTTGTCCTGCTGTTCTTTTGCTTGTGCGCCGGTGCCGAGGTCGCCGGTTTGGGCCCAGCCAGTGCGGTCGCCGGTGCGGACTTCGACCCAGTCGCCGCGCCTGGACATGATCGAGACGCTCTCGCCGTTTTCATATTTCACGATGACCGGCGACGCGTCGTTCGCTTGCGCGTGCACGCGCAACTCCGGACCGGTCACGTACGCGACGTCGATCGGCTCGCGGGTATCGGTCGCCGGCACGACAGGAGTAGGCGAGCAGAACGTCATCAATAGACAGGCAGCGGCGAGCCATTTCATCCGAAGACATCCTTTCTGATGAAGACCGTGTACGCGGCCGCGAGCGATGCAATCGACCACACGGCCAGCAGCACCATGCAGAACGTCATCGACATGCCTTCGTACGGTGGTGCCTGGCCGCTGTAGTAGTCGGCGAGTGGGAGCGCGCCGACGAACAGATATTTGCCGGCGGTCCAGTCGGGGCTGATGCGCGTGAGAATCGTTCCGCCGATCAGCGACGCGAGCATCGTTCCGATCGCCGCCGCGCTCGAGCGGAACACGACCGACAACAGAATCGAGATCGCCGCGACGGCGAGAAGCGCGTACCACTCCAGGCCGTACGCGATCATCGCGTCCTTCCACAGCGGCAGCTCGCGGATGTTGTCCATCTTCACGTTTTCGCCGGTGAGCTGAAACCCGTTGAACATGGGTGCGCTCCATCCGCGCGCGGGGATGAAAGGCGACGTGACGACCCACGCGATGACGGCGCCGACGATGAGCGTCAGCGTCGCGAACATCAGCAATGTGATCAGCTTTGACGTGAGAATTTTCCACCGCCGCACCGGCCGTGTCAGCAAGAGCTTGTTCGTGCCCTCCGCGGCTTCGGCCGAGACGATGTCGCTGCCGATCACGGCGACGAGCAGTGGCAGCAGCCATCCCGCGACATTGGCAAACACGCGCACGACGAGTGGCGCGGTCGGCAGATCGGGATTGATGTCGTGATCGAGGTAGAACTGCAGGCGCTGAATCTCGGTCCGCGTGCCGCGCGCCCACGCCTCGTTGCCGCGGGTGCGGCGGATGTAGTTCTCGAACCGCGCGATGCGTTCCTGAAGGTCCGCGCGCCAGTTCGTGTTGCGCGTCCGTCGCAGCTTCTCGACCTGCGAATACGAGACGATCGAGAGAATGACGGCGAGGATCGCGACGACGACGGTGAATCGTCGTCTACGCAGAATCTTCAGCGTTTCGTTCTGGATCAGAGGAATGAGCATTTATCCAACCGTTTCACCGCCTGTCGCTTCAATAAAGAGTTCCTCGAGCGTCTGCGTCCGTTCTCGCGCGTGAAAGACTTCGACGCCGTTCTGCGCGAGCGCTGCGATCAGCGGCGGGGCGGCGGCTTCGTCGATGGGGACGGAGATGCTGTCCGCGTCGATCGTCGCGGCAAAGCCGAGCTGCTGCGCGATGGCCGCGGCTTTCGCGGTGTCGCCGACGCGGAATTCCATCGTGCGCTGGCTCGAGATCAACTCGCGCACGTTTCCGATCTTCAGCAGCCGGCCCTTGTGAATGATGCCGACGCGGTCGCACATCAATTCGATCTCCGCCAGCAGATGGCTCGACACAAACACCGCCATCCCTTCCTCGGCCAGACGGCGGAGGAGCTCGCGGATCTCGCGGATGCCGGCCGGGTCGAGGCCGTTCGCCGGCTCGTCGAGGATCAGCAGTCGCGGTTTGCCGAGCATCGCCTGCGCGATGCCGAGGCGCTGGCGCATGCCGAGGGAGTAGGTGCCGACGCGCTGGTCGAGGCGATGAGACATGCCGACGAGCGACGACACGCGCTCGATGTCGCCGTTACGAACGTTCAACATCCGCGCGAAGTGCTCGAGGTTTTCGCGCCCGGTCATGAAACGATAGAGGTCGGGGGTCTCCACGATGCAACCGATGCAGCGCATCGCGTCTTCGAATTTGCGGCGGATGTCGAATCCGCAGACTTCGACCGAGCCTTCGGTCGGTCTGATCAGGCCGACGAGCATGCGGATCGTCGTCGTCTTCCCCGCGCCGTTGGGTCCGAGGAAGCCGAAGATCTCGCCGGCATTGACGTCGAAGGAGACGTCGTCGACGATGGTGCGGTCGCCGATGACCTTGGTCAGATTTCTTGCAGATAGTGCGACGTCGGGCATGACACGTTGAGATGAGGCGGCTTTTCTACTGGTACGTTCCGCTGCTCGCTGCGCTGGCAGCGTCAGCGCTCTTCGCGAGCGGATTCTACTCGTTCGTGCGCGGCGACATCGGAACGCCGGTCAGCCTGGTGCCGCCGAAGACCGGCCCGCTCACAATTTCCATCGAGCCTCGATCGATCACTCCCATCATCCTCGGCGACTCACTCGCGCGCGGCACGGGCGACACGGCCGGGTTGGGAATCGGCGGGCGCCTCGATCAGGAGCTGAAGCGCCGCAACATCAAGGCGAATCGCACGGTGAACATCGCCGTCAACGGCGCGCGGACTGCCGATCTGCTCCGTCAGATCGAGAGTCACAATGTCCAGACGCTTCTCGCGCAGGCGAATGTCATCATCATCTCGATCGGCGGAAACGATTTGTGGGGCGGCAGCGATCTGCGAACAGCGCGGCCCGCGAATCCGGAAGCGACGATGAACGGCGTGCTCGAACGCATGGTGAAAGTGGTGAGCGGCGTTCGTGCGGTGAATCCGCGGGCGCGGATTTTCATCATCGGACTGTACAACCCGTTCGCATCGACGCCGATGGGGAAGACGCTCACACCGCTCGTCAGCAAGTGGAACGCGAAGCTGATCGACAAGTTCAGCGACGACGCGAACATCGTCGTCGTGCAGACCTCGGATCTGTTTCAGGCGCACGACCGGCTGTCGTTTGACCGGTTTCATCCCAGCGACGAGGGATACGCGCTGATCGCGAGAAGGATCGCGGACGCGGTGTAGTGTGGGTGCCGGCTTCAGCCGGCACTCGGCGGGCTGAAGCCCGCCGCCACACAGAACCTTACAGCGACAGGTCGACCTTCACTTCTTTCGCGCCGCGAACGTTCTTCAACGCTGCGCGTGCAGCGTCTTTCTGCAGCTCCTGCTGGACGGTGCCCGTCACGCTCAGAACACCCTTCTGGCACTGCACTCGAAGCGTGCAGCCGGACAGCGAATTCGTCGCGGCGAGCTGACGCTCGGCATCGCGCCGGATGGCATCGTCGTCGATGACGTTCTTCGTGATCAGGTTCGCGACGCGAGTCGGGCCCATCGACTTGACGATCGAGACCGCCTGGTCGGCTGAGGCCGCATCACCATTGCCTCGGAGGATGACGATGCCGCCGACGCTGTGCACCGAGAGGTCGGAAACGGCGACATTGTTGCCACGAAGGGCCTTTTCGATCGCCTGATCGTCAATTGGCTCCATCGCATTGGCCTGGACGCGGGACTTATTTGTTGAGAGTGAGTTATGGCGCGTCCACATCGAAACGGTGACGACACCGAACACCAGAGCGGCGGCGAGCGCCGCTGTAAGTTTATGATTTCTAACCATGATGGTCAGTACTTACTCAATCGCTGTGCCACTATTTCACCGCACAGCTCGCCTGCGGGTTTGAGGCGCCAGTTCCGCCCGCCAGGCCCCGCGGCCGTGAGTGAATGCATACACGGCAGGTCCGCGCGCGCCCTGGCCGATCGTCATCCATTCCGTGACAACCGCCGCGAATCCGGTGTTTTCGACGCTCCAGTGCGAGCCGCCGTCCGTCGTGACAAACACGCCGAGGTCGGTGCCGAGATAGAGGCGGTCGGGGCGGGCGGGATCGACGGCGAGAGAGTGAACAGGGATGTCGGGTATCGACGCGCCGGCGTCGCCGTCGATCGATGTCCACGTGCTTCCGGCGTCGGCGCTTTTCCAGACATGCTGGCCGCCGAAGCCGGCGTACGTTGCGTAAAGAATCGATGCGTCGTTCGGATCGAACGTGAGCGATGACACCCATCCTTCGCGAGGCTGCACGCGCGTCCAATCGGTGGTTGCCGTCGCAGTCGTTCCGTTCGTCGTGATGTAGACCGCGCCATCGATTGTGCCGGCGACGACGCGATCGCTCTGTCGCGGTGCGACCGCGACGGCGCTGATCTGTGCGGACAAAGTTCTGCTGGCCGCTGTCCACTGCCCGCCGCGGTCCTCCGTTCGCCACATGTGGGTTCCGCCGATCCACAACCGCGCGGGCTGGTTGGCATCGAGCACGAACGGCGTGACGAACAGGAAGTCGTCGTTGAGCCCGCGCCGCATCGACGTGAATTGATCGCCGCCGTCATCGGAGCGGTAGATGTTCGCGTTCTGGAACTCGGCGTAGACGTGGCTCGGGTCGGCGGGATCGACTGCGACGAAGCCGCCGTCGCCGCCGACGCGCGAGTCCCAGTCGGTTCCGCGCGAGATGCTGCCGATGAGCGTCGAGTTGTCCTGCGCGCCGGCGAGGAAGCGTTTGCCGTCGGGGAACACGGCACCGTTGTAGAACTGCGTGACGCCG
>DASVHS010000313.1:0-2370 GCA_036382495.1 Thermoanaerobaculia bacterium
GCGCCCGGTCGGTCATCGCGCCGAGCAGCGGGCTGAGGCAGAACATGATGCCCATCGACAACGCGCTGATCCGGCCGAGCAGGCTGTCGGCGCGTTCCGAGCCTACTTCGGCTCGCACGAAGAGCGAGAAGTAGAGGGAGATGACGCCCATCGAGAAGATGACGTTCGCCAGATCGTAGAGGATCCAGCTGATGACGGCTCTTCTGGGGATTACTCGCTTGGGCTCGGTCATCGTCTGGAATGTGCGGCGAGACACCACCAAAAGCGAGTTTGCGGTGATCGGTTCTCGCAACAAAGGGGATGAGTTAACGGTCGACGGATTTCGAGTATTGAAAAAACGGCGACGGGACCGGTCGAGCGCTGAAAACATCAGCGCGCCGACCGGTCCCGTCGCAGTTATTTCATTACCTGTGTAACCGACGGCCGTTAACTCATCCCCTTTGTTGCGAGAACCGTCAACTCAGCACAGTGGTTATCGGTTAAGCATCCTCTCCCGGCAGCGCCGCAAACGGCGACGCGATCTCCGCCGCCATCGGCGTCCCCGAAAGTCCGGCGAACGCCTCCGCTCCCTGCGGAAGTTCCGCCATGGGCGGCGGCGCGACATCCATGTCCACTTCCTGGTACCGGTACACGCCCGTACCCGCCGGAATGAGATGTCCGATGATGATGTTCTCCTTGAGGCCAATGAGGTTGTCCTTGGCGCCGCGGATCGCCGCATCGGTCAACACGCGCGTGGTCTCCTGGAAGCTCGCCGCAGAAATGAAGCTCTGCGTCGTGAGACTCGCCTTCGTGATGCCGAGGAGCAGCGGCTCGCTGCTCGCGGGCTTCTGTTTCTTCTTCTTCGCGCGGTCGTTCGCGTCGCGGAACACCGCCTTGTCCACGTTCTCGCCCTCGAGGAACTCCGAGTCGCCTGCGCCCGGATCGAGCACGCGAACCTTCTGCAGCATCTGGCGCACGATCACGCCGATGTGTTTATCGTTGATCTTCACGCCCTGCAGACGGTACACCTCCTGCACTTCGTTCAGGAGATACTCCTGCACCGCACGCGGGCCCTTGATGCGAAGAATGTCGTGCGGATTCACCGGGCCTTCCGACAACCGGTCTCCGGCGCGCACGCGATCGCCCTCGTGCACGCGAAGGTGCTTGCCCGCCCCCACTTCGTACAGCTGGGCTTCCTGCGAATCGTCCGGTGAGCCGTCGGGCTTCAGCGACTGCACGAAGATCTCGCGCTTGCCGCGCTTGATCTCGCCGAACCGCACGATGCCGTCGACTTCCGAAATCGTCGCCGGATCCTTCGGACGGCGCGCCTCGAACAGCTCGGCAACACGCGGCAGGCCGCCCGTGATGTCGCGCGTCTTGTACGCTTCACGCGAAATCTTCGCGATGATCGTACCGGCTGCGATCTCGGCCCCGTGCTCCACGATGAGCTGTGCGCCCACCGGAATCACGAAGTCGCGGATGCGCTTTTCCTTGCCGCCCTTCGTCTGCCAGATCTCGATGTGCGGATGGAGCTTCTTCTCGCGGTCTTCGATGACCACGCGCTGACGCAGACCCGTGAGTTCGTCGAGCTCCTCGCTCACCGACTCTTCTTCCACCAAATCCACGAAGCGCACTTCGCCCGTGACGTCGGCGATGATCGGGTTGGTGTACGGATCCCAGCTGAAGATCACCTGCTCCTTCTTCACCTCGGCGCCGTCCTTCACCATCAGGACCGCGCCGAGCGGCACGGCCAGGCGCGCCGACACGATCGCCTTCTTGTCGGCCGAGGGCCGAATGAAGACTTCGCCTTCGTACGACGTCACGATCTGCTGGCCTTCCGGGTTCGTGACCCAAATCAACCGGTCGCCGTACTCGATGAAGCCCTGCACCTTCGACTTGCGTGCCGTCTGCTCGGCGATACGTGCCGCCGTGCCACCGATGTGGAACGTACGCAGCGTGAGCTGTGTGCCCGGCTCGCCAATCGACTGCGCGGCGATGATGCCGACCGCTTCGCCGATGTCCACCATCGCCATCGTCGCGAGGTTGCGGCCGTAGCACATGCGGCAGAGCCCGCGCTTGGCCTCGCAGGTCAGCACGGAGCGAATCTTGATCGAGTCGATGCCGGCTTCCTCGATCTGCTTGGCCACATCTTCACTGATCATCGACCCCGACTCGACGAGCAGCGCGCGACGGCCCGAATCGTCGATCAGCTGCGGATCTTCGACATCCTCCGCCGCCACGTTTCCGACAATGCGTTCCGCCAACGGCTCGATGATGTCCTCGCCTTCCTTCAGCGCGGAGATCTCGAGTCCCATGATCGTGCCGCAATCCTCCTCGGTGATCGTCACGTCCTGCGCGACGTCGCAGAGGCGGCGCGTGAGGTACCCCGCG
>DASVHS010000314.1:0-30507 GCA_036382495.1 Thermoanaerobaculia bacterium
CGGCGGCCCATCCGGAATCATTCGCTTCGATCTGTTCGATCGTGCCGGCCACTTCGGCGCCGGTGATGATCGGCAGCGGGAACTTGTGTCCGGGAACGCCGCGGCGCACCCACACGTCGAGATGATTGAGAGCAACGGCGCGGACACGAACGATCGCGAATCCGGCGCGCGGCTGCGGATCAGGGACTTCCGTCAGTTCGAGATGGTCGGGGCCGCCGTGTTCGCGAATGAGAGCTGCTTTCATGAAGCGACATTAAACCAGAGGGCAGAGGGCAGAGCGCAGAGGGCAGAGAGCAGAGGGCTTAGGGCAGAGCGGAGACCGGTGCCTTATCTTCTGCGCTCTGCCCTCTGCCCTCCGCGCTCTGGGTCCGGGCCCTCTGACTACAATGATCACCCATGGCCCGTCGCCTCTGCGCCGTTCTCGCGATTTTCGCGCTCGTCATCCTCGCCCTCGTGCTGATGTGGCACGTCTATCTGCACCATCGCGCCGGCGGCGGTGAGGACGATGGGCCGGGCGTGATCGCTCAGCTGTCACACAAGAATTGTCAGCGAACGGTTCGGATGAAGAACCGCACCTTGCTGCCCTTCAACTCGGCCGGTGCCGTCACGGTTCGTGCGTAAACCACGCTGACCAGCACGTCGAAGTCGCGGACGGTGATCGCCATCTCCGATCCGAGGCCGGCGTCGACGACGGCGCCGTTGCTCTTGACGAGCTGGTTGTACTTGAATCCGACGGTACCGGCGCCGAGATAGCCGATGCCGTACATCGTGTTCCAGTGCATCTGCCACATCCGGTAGTCGCGGTTTCGAAAGACCGGCACGAAGAATTCGTTCGTCAGATGGATCTCGTGTGTGCCGTCCGACGTCGTGTCGTTGACGGCTTTCAGTGCCTCGCGTCCGCCGAGCTGAAACATCTCGTAACGCGGGATGCTGTACCGCTCGTCTTCGGCAAGAGCCGGGTTCTGCGCCTCGCTCACGCGGGTCGAACCGGCGAACATACCGAAGTGGAGTCGCGAGAAGATGAATGATGTCGCGGTGATGTCGGTGCGGTGCAGTCCTTCCGCTTCGAGCTTCGTGTAGTGGTAGTCGCCGGTCGAGACTTTAACCGACTCGGTGATCGCCGCCGCGAGTCCGGTCTTCTGTGGACCGATGTCGCGGAACGCAGTCAGAACGGGTGTGATCCGGCCGCGCGACTCGCCGACGATCCCGTTGAGCCGTTCATCGAACTGTGTGCCGAACTGATAGCCGACCTTCGTGTAGGTGTTGTTCTTCTTGTTGTCGACGTTGGTCGCGTTGCCGAACGTGAGCCGGTCGTCCTGGATGAGCCAGAAATACCGTTTGTTGTAATCGCGTGGGAATCCGAAAAGCAGAAGGCCGCCGCGCACGCGCTCGAATTCGGACGTCTTGGCCCCGCTGCTCGACTTGCCGACATCCTGGAAGTTGATTTGGTCGAAGACGCCGATCCGGTACGTGAAGTTCTTCGCGTAGTACTTGTAGCGGAGGAACGTGCTGATGTCGCCGGTGACGAACTTGTAGTCGATCTGGCTCTCGAACAACACGTTCCGGATCAGCTTCCTCAGCCGGATCGAAGCCGATCCCTCAGGCAGGTAAACATTCAGGCTGGGAAGCGTGTCGCGCCGCTCATAGCCGCCGGCGCTGTCCGACAGGATGGGAGGCGCGGCGGGCGGAGGGGGCGGTGGTTCCGGAGTCTGGCCGAAAATCGCTACGGTACAAAGCGAAGCGGCGAGCCCCGCCGTGACGGTCAGAATGCGCATGGACCTGTCGTAAATGTACATTAGGAAAGGATGATACTCGCTGACTCAACGTATGATAAACTTCAAGGCCTGAAGTGTTTACGCGAACAAGTGACCGTGGCTCTGGCACACGTTTTGTAATGCGCCGGGGATTATAGCTGCGGACGGTGACCGTGCGAAGCTTTTAGGAGGTGTGACTTGTTGCGTCTCAAGAGTTGGCTGCTTCTTTCTCTTTGTTTCCTGATCGTCGCCCCGGTGGTACAGGCCCAGATGGGCATGACGACGACGATCACGCGGGATCAACAGCTCGGACTTGTCGCTCCGAGCGCGAGCGGCCAGACGGGGTTGTTCGAGACCGTTACCGCCGATACCCTGCATCGCGGCGATCTTTCGCTCGGCGTGTATTACAACGGGTATCCACTGCTGGCCGGAGGAGCCCGCGATTTTGCTCCGCTTTCCGCGAGGCGTTATCGCGACATGGGCTACGACCTCTACCGGTTGAGCGCATCCGTCGGCTATGGCCTCAGCGATCGCTGGGAAGTCAGCGCGATGTTGCCGTGGGACCGTCTGGTGCAGAACGGCAACGACCGCGTTGGCTTCATCAACGGCTGGTTCTACCAGGGTAAGTTCACCGACAGCGGAGTCGGCGACGTTCACCTGGCGACGAAAGTCGCGTTCAGTCCGTCGACCGCCCCCACTCGGTTCGCGCTCTCGCTGTTCGCCGATCTTCCGACCGGTAACAACAAGAGCGGCATCTCGACAGGCAGCAGTCTGTTCGGAATCGGCGGTCACTGGACCCACGGCATCGGCACCCTGTCCGCTTCCTACGCGATCACCGGTGATCGCTCCGGCAGCAGCAGCAACTTCCCCGGCTCGCCCGGCACCACGGTCCAGGCTCCGAACATTGCCAGCATCGACGGTGGTCTCAACGTCCCGCTGCACATGTGGAGCACCACGAACTGGATCAGTGAACTGAATACGAAGTTTTATCAGGGCGGCGACCGGAACCCGAAGGCGCCGATCAACCTGGTCACCGGTATCCGTCACTGGTTCGGAACCAGCGGCTGGGCGCTCAACGCCGGCATTCGCTGGAACGCCGCGAAATTCAGCTACGACCATTCCGACTGCCGCATCACCGAGCTCGATGACTGCGGTCTCGCCGGACTCGTCGGCCTGACATTCGCGCCGATGCATCTCGCTTCCATGGCTCCGATGGCGCCGCCGCCGCCGGCTCCGATTCCGCCGCCGCCGGCTCCTGCGCCGCCGCCAGTTCCGCCGCCGGCACCGCCGGTCGCACCGCCTCACCAGCCGCAGACCCTGCGCACGGACGAGATTCACTTCGAGCCGGGCTCAGCGCGCTTGACGAACATCGCCAAAGCGATCCTCGACGACATCGCCCTGCGCATGAAGCAGGAACCGTCGTCGACGGCACTCGTCATCGGCTACACCGACAATCGTGAGAACACGGGACCGAACACCGATCTCGATCGCCGCCGCGCCGAAGCGGTGCGTGACTACCTCGTCAGCCGTCACGGCATCGACGCGTCCCGCATCACCGTGGAAGGCCGCGACGCTCGCGAGCCGGTTGCCGACAACGCAACGGCGGAAGGCAGACTGCGCAATCGTCGCGTCGTCATCCAGCTCATCCAGCCGTAACGCATTCCATTCGCAATTGCATGAAAGCCCCCGGAGCTCCGGGGGCTTTTCTTTTGCACAAAGCTGACTTCATGAGTCGTCTGTCCCTGGCAGTTCTTGCTCTCGCTCTCGCCGCGTGCGCGAGCGCGCCTCCGCAGAAAAGTGGACGACTGGCGCCCCCGCCTGTCCGGACGGTTCCGCCAGTGCAGACAGGCCAGGCGCCTGTCCTCCACCGTCTCACGCCAGTGGCCACGGCAGCGCGCACGATCGCCGAGCCACGCATCCGCGTCGGACTCCTGAGCGATCAGCCCGAGATGGAGTTCGAGCGCGTTCCCGGCGGGTACTACATCGTCAGCGACGCCGGCCCGTCGATCATCAATCGTGGATTCACGGCGAACCCGCCGCTCGCCGAAGCCGAAGTGCGGTATGCCGTGCAGGTGAGCGCGATCTCCGACATGAACAGCGTCGACGCGCTCGTTCAGAAACTTCATCAGGACACGAAGCAGCCGGTCGACACGATGTTCGACGCTGCGTCGGGAATCTATCGGGTGATCGTCGGAGACTTTCGCGATCAGCAATCGGCAACGCCACTCAAGGCCGATCTGGCCGCGCGCGGCTACGCCGGGACGCTCCCCGTCGTCCGTCGTCCCTCCGATCAGCCGTTCGAAAAATTGCACCGCATCGTCGACGATGAAGGCGACAGCTACACGATCCGCGGCGACTCGATCCTGATCATGCCCGTGTCCGCCGACACGATCACGATCGGGGACAAGCCGTATCGCACCGCCGCGCGGCTTTTCATCAACTCACGCGGTCTCTACAACGTCATCAACGAATTGAACATCGAGGACTACCTCCTCGGCGTCGTGCCGGCGGAGATGGGTCCGAAAATATTCGACGAGGTCGAGGCGCTGAAGGCCCAGGCCGTCGCGGCACGAACGTACGCCGCACGCAACATGCGCGGCTTCATCAACGAAGGCTACGACATCTGTCCCGGCCCGGCTTGTCAGGCCTACAACGGTTTCTCCGGTGAGGACGATCTCAGCACGCAGGCCGTGAAGGCGACCGCGGGCCAGGTCCTCACGTACCAGGGCAAATTGATCGACGCCCTGTACACGTCGACGTGCGGCGGCGAGACGAGCGATGTCGGCACGATGTTCCCCGGCCGCACCGATCCGTATCTCAAGCGCGCACGCTGCGTCGAGCTCGACATGGTCACGATCGCGGGACGCGCCGACAGCGGCATCCTCACCGAGCAGCAGGCGAGCGCGCGTATGTTCGCGACGCTTGCCAGTCTCCCCGAGCAGCCGGTGAGCTGGGCCGCGCCCGACGTCGAGCGCGCGGTCCTCGAAGCCCAGCGGCTCCTGGGCGCGCCGGAGACCGACCTTCCGAAGCCGGTCTCCAGCCGGCGCGGCGACGTGCTGCGCTATCTCGCGTCGCTGCTGCAGCTCGACAAACATGCGCGTGTCACAACGCTGCCCGAAGATCGAAAGTACTTCTTTCCGCAGACGGCGACGCCGGAACAGCAGGAGTACCTGGCCGCCGCGTTTCTCATGAAGTTCGGCATTCTTCCCGCGCAGGAAATCGATCGCGCCGATCTCAACGCGGCGATGCCCCGCGACGAGCTTTACGCGCTGCTCTTTTCCTGGCTGCGCGAGCACACCGCGATCCAGGAGTCGACGGGAAAGATTCTCACGCTGAGCGGCCGGACGGTCACGTTGAAGGCGGAAGGAAAGTCACAGAAATTCACACTTCCCGACCGCATCCCGATCTTTCGCCGCCTCGGCGATCGCCTGCAGGAGTACGCGCAGGTTCCGGTGACGATCGGCGACCGCGCGTTCGTCTACGTCGGCTTCAACAAGGCTTCCCTGGCGATGATCGTCCAGGCGAATCTCGACGGTGCGTCATTCGACCGCACGTCGAGCTTCGCGAACTGGACGCGCAGCTATCGCGCCGAAGATCTCGTGCCTGTCATCAATCGGCGGAATCCGATTCAGCAGCTGATCGACATCCGTCCGGTGACCGTCGACGCGTCGCAGCGCATCGCCGAGCTCGAAGTCACGGCGGAAGGGGGACGCAAATTCATGTTGCGTGGACTTCCGATCCGCTGGTCGCTCAACGTCCCGGACAACCTCTTCGTCTACGAGAAGACGAAAGATCCCGACGGAATGGACCGCTACACGTTCTTCGGCAAAGGGTGGGGCCACGGCATCGGCTTCTGCCAGGTCGGCTCGTACGGCATGGCGTTCCGCGGCTGGACCTACGATCAGATCCTGAAGCACTACTACACCGGAGTGGAGATCGTGCCGATGCGTTAAAACAGAGGGCAGAGCGCAGAGCGCAGATGGACGACTTCAGTCTCCTGCGCTCTGCGCACTGCCCTCCGCGCTCTGTTCTTATTAAGGTTCAGCTCCGAACACGAGCGTTGCCAGCGCCACGGCGACGCGGCGATCGAGCGTCGCATTCGAGGAGAGATCGAGGTAGTCCGCTTCGCCGGCCTGGTCGGGACGGCGGACGATCACTCCGGACGCGACGCCCTGGTGATAGATGCGGATGTTGGCCTCGCGCGTACGATTGAACTTGCCGATGAACTTCCGGACGATCGCGCGCCAGAACGATTCTTCGACGGCGAACGCGGCCCCGCGCTGATCGGCGGGCGAGTCGATCGACCAGCTGTTGCGCCCGAGTCGCGACAGTACGTTGCGTCCGAGGAGAGCGATGGTTGTGCCGTCGGGAGTTTTGACGGCGTACGACGTGCGCGGAAACGCGACACGCGATTGTTGCGTGATCAGCAGCGCGGGAGTCTCGTCTTCGTACAGCGTCACACGCGTTCGCGGGACGAGCGCGGCGATGAACCCCGAGAAGCCGAAGCCGAGGATGAGTGCGAGAACGGCGGCGCCGGGGTGGTGTTCGGCGAGGAGGAACAGCGTCGCGGCGATACCCGCAACGAGCACGATGCCGGCGACGAGCGCGGCGACGATCGTGACGATCGAGGCGAAGCCGCGGTAGGTGAGCAGCACCTGGCCGTCGCTGTCGCGGATGTGCGCCGTCTCGGCCGCGGGCACGCCGCTCTCGAACGAGAACCGCGTGCTGTTGAATGCACGCTGCGGATGCGAGGGCTTGTCGGCCGGCGCGGTGATCCTCCGCTCGAGCGGGTCCACTGGATGGAACTCCTCAGTGGGAGGCTCGACAGGCTGGTCGTCAGGAGCTATTCCGATTTTTTTTTTACGTCGTCGCGAACCTTCTCGTGGGGAAGCGTCTGAGCGGAGACTTTTTCATGCGACGCCGTGGGTAGGTTCTCGACCGGCTGCTGTGCCGGCGCACCCAGCTCCATTCCTTCGCTTCCGGGCGCGTCCGCCTCTGTCGGTAACTCCTCCGAGAACCGGCCGTAGCTGTTGCCCATGCGCAGTTTGCCGCCGTGAGTGAGAGGAGCGACGCGGACTCGCTTGCCGTTGATGTAGGTCCCGTTCGCGCTGGCGAGATCGTGGAGGACGAAGAATCCGCGCTCGAACACGATCTCGGCGTGGTGGCGCGAAACCTTCGGGTCGCGAAGGATGATGTCGTTGCCGGGGTCCCGGCCGACCGTGAACGGCCGGTGGGTCTGGAGCCTGTAGCTTTTCTCCGTCCCGTCCAGGCCGACGAAGAAGATCTTCGCCATCAGTTCTGAATTCTAGCCTACTCGGCCGTCCACGCCTTCGGCGGTCCGCCGTGGGCGTTGAATGTGCTCGACGAGGTCGTCGATGGAAACCGGCTTTGTCAGCCAGCACTGGACGCGCGAGTCGACCGTGCCCTCCGGCGGCGGGGGCTGGCCGCTGATCACGATGACGGTGACGTCGTCATCGTGACCGAGCCGCGACAGGACCTCGCCGCCGTCCATGAGCGGCATGAGCCAGTCGAGGAGGATGACATCGGGCTTCTCGCCGCTCGAGATCCGCTCGACGGCTTCGGCTCCGTTCGCGGCGAGCTTGACCTCGAAGCCACGCTGGTTGAGGCCGATCGCGTAGAGGCGGCGAACATCGGCGTCGTCCTCGACGATGAGGATTTTGGGCCTGCTCACCCGTGACATTTGTGCAGGTTCCATGCGCAGGAGTCGTGCTATTCTCCCGCGACTCTCGCGTAGCCATGAACGTTAAGAAACGACTTCTCGATGCGCCACGGATGCACCGCGCCATCCGTCGCATGGCGATCGAGGTCGTCGAGCGCAACCGCGGGATCAACGACCTCATCATTGTCGGCATTCGCAGCCGTGGTGTTCCGATCGGCGAGCGGATGGCGAAAGAGATCAGTGAGATGGAGGGAGCGCCGGTCCCGTTCGGCATCCTCGACATCACGCTCTACCGCGACGACCTGACGACAATTGCGCCGCAGCCGGTGGTCAAGCCGACAAAACTTCCCGAGCCGATCGACGACAAGATCGTCGTGCTCGTCGACGACGTTCTCTACACGGGCCGCACGGTCCGCGCCGCGCTCGACGCGCTCATCGACTTCGGCCGTCCCAAGGCGGTGCAGCTCGCGGTCCTCATCGACCGCGGCCATCGCGAGCTGCCGATCCACGCCGACGTGATCGGCAAAACCGTTCCCACCGACGCGAACGAAGTGATCAAGGTGAGGCTGGTGGAGACTGATGGCGAGGATGAAGTTCTCATCATGGAGAAGTAGTTGCCGGTTACCGGTTACCGGTTGCCCTCGTGGCGACCGGCAACCGGCAACCGGTAACCGGTAACGATGCGAACTCAAAGCTCCTCCCTTCGCTCCAAAGACCTGCTCGGAATCGAGCATCTCACTCCCGAAGAAATCACTCTCATTCTCGACACCGCCGAAGGCTTCAAGGAAGTCAGCGAGCGGCCGGTCAAGAAAGTCCCCGCGCTCCGCGGCCAGCTCGTGATCAATCTGTTCATGGAGCCGTCGACGCGCACGCGGGTGTCGTTCGAGATTGCCGAGAAACGTCTTTCCGCCGACACGTTGAACTTCGCCGCGGCGGGTTCTGCGGTCGAGAAGGGCGAGACGCTCATCGACACGGCCCAGAACCTGATGGCGATGCATCCGGACATGATCGTCATCCGGCACAAGCATCCCGGCGCGCCGAAAATGCTCGCCGACCGTCTGCCGGCCTCGGTCGTCAACGCCGGCGACGGCTCGCACGAGCATCCCACTCAGGCCCTGCTCGATGCGTTCACGATTCGCGAGAGGCTCGGACGTCTGCAGGGCGTGAACGTGTCGATCATCGGCGACATCGCGCACTCGCGAGTCGTGCGATCGAATATCCATCTGCTCACGAAGATGAAGGCGAACGTCACGCTGGCGGCGCCGCCGACGCTCATGCCGGTGGAGATCGAGAAGATGGGCGTCCGCGTCGTGAACTCTCTCGACGAAGCGCTCGAAGGCGCCGACGTCGTGATGATGCTGCGCATCCAGCTCGAACGGCAGGGCAAGCTGAGCTTCCCGTCGCTGCGCGAGTACTACAACACGTTCGGTCTCACGCCGGAGCGCCTGCGCCGCGCGAGGGAAGGAGTCATCGTTATGCATCCCGGGCCGATGAATCGCGGCGTGGAGATCGCGTCCGATGTTGCGGACGGACCGTACTCCGTGATTCTCGAACAAGTAACGAATGGGGTGGCCGTGCGCATGGCGGTTTTGTATCTGCTGGCGGGAGGACACCTTGCGGAGTGAAGAAGATGAATTTCGAATTTCGAAGTTCGAATTCAGAATGAAGAAACGAACTGCAAATCAATTCTTCATTCTTCATTCGAAATTCGAACTTCGAAATTCTTTGGACTAATGAATCTCCTCATCCAAAACGGCCGCGTCATCGACCCCAGTCAGGGTCTCGACGCGAAGCTCGACGTCCTGATCGAGGACGGCTCGATCGCGAGGGTCGACAAGAAGATCAAAGCAGACGTCGAGACGATCGATGCCACCGGCCTGATCGTGACGCCGGGCTTCATCGACCTGCACACGCATCTGCGCGAGCCGGGGCAGGAGCACAAGGAGACGATCGCCACCGGCACGCGCGCCGCGGTGGCGGGCGGCTACACGGCGGTCTGCGCGATGGCGAACACCGTTCCGCCGAACGACGAGCGTGCCGTCACCGAGATGGTGCTCGCCGAATCCGCCCGCAATGGCGTGTGCCGCGTCTACCCGATCGGTGCGGTCAGCCGCGGTCTGAAAGGTGAAGCGCTCGCCGAGCTCGCCGAATTGCGCGCCGCCGGCTGTGTCGCGGTCAGCGACGATGGGAAGCCGGTTTGCAACGCGCAGCTGATGCGCCGCGCACTCGAATACTCGTCGATGCTGGGCATGCCCGTCATCGCACACGAAGAGGACGCCAACCTCAACGAAGGGGGCGTCATGCACGAGGGCTACTACTCCACACTCCTCGGCCTTTACGGGATTCCGGCGGCCTCGGAAGAGACGATGGCCGCGCGCGACGTGATCCTGGCGCGGATGACCGGGGGCCACGTGCACATCGCGCATCTGTCGACGGCCGGTGCGATCGATGTCGTTCGCGCGGCGCGGAAAAGCGGCGTGAATGTGACGTGCGAGGTGACGCCGCACCACATCGCCCTGACGGACGAGGACGTGCAGTCGTTCTCGACGAACCTCAAGATGAACCCACCGCTTCGATCGGCAGCTCATCGAGACGCGTTGCTCGACGCGATCGCGGACGGAACCGTCGACGCCATCGCCACCGATCACGCGCCGCATCATTTCGACGAGAAGAATGTGGAGTTCGACCTCGCGCCGTTCGGGATCATCGGACTGGAGACCGCATTCGCGATCTGCCACGAACGGCTCGTGCGCTCGAAGGTGATCGGACTGGCGAGGTTGATCGAGTTGTTGTCGAGCGGTCCGGCGCGAGTGTTCAATCTGCCCGGAGGAACTCTCGCGGAAGGCAGCGCCGGCGACGTCACGCTCGTCGATGTCGATGCCCGGTACCAGATCACGAATACGTTCCGCTCGAAAGCATCGAACTCGCCGTTCATCGGCGAGACCGTTCACGGCCGGGTCATCGCCACGATCGTCGCCGGCGTCATGCGCTACGACACGCGCGAATCGCACCCGGCGCCGAAGAGAAAAGCGCGGAAATGAAACGGATCGTCGTCGTCGACGACTCTCCGGCGTTCTGCGCACTCTGGTCGAACTTCATCGTCGAGCGATACGCCGACGTGGCCCGGGTCGAGTCCTACTCACATCCCTACGATGCTTTGCCGAAGATCGACGACACGATCGACCTGCTCATCGTCGATCTGGAGATGCCCGGCATGGACGGCAAGAAATTCGTCGAATACGCCCGGCAGAAGGGCGTCCCGCCCAGCCACATCGTTGTGACCTCCTCGCACTCCGCGGAGGAATTGCACCAGCGGTTCCGGATCGGGGAAACCATCGCCGTGATCAACAAAACCGATCCCAAGCAGCAGGAGGCGTTTCTCATGATTCTGGACTCAGTGGTGAGGAAAAAGACGAAGGATGAATGAGGGATGAACGATGACGAACACGTGTCTGTGATTCATCCCTCATCCCTCAGCCCTATCCCTCCGTATAATCAGCTCGCAATGACGGCCCAGGCCCAGGAACCCCGCCAACTGACGCTGAACGACCTGCTCGTCTACATGTCGAAGCAGCAGGCCTCGGATCTTCATTTGAAACCGATGCGTCCGCCGCTGATCCGCCTGCGCGGAAAGCTGCTGCCGGTCGCCGGGACGGAGCCGCTCAAGCCCGCCGATCTCGAGAAGATGCTCCTGCCGATCCTCAACCGCACGCAGCGAGAGAAGTTCGACTCGAACCAGTCGGTCGACTTCGGGTACGGCGTTCCCGGCGTGGCCCGCTTCCGCGGCAACATGTACATGCAGCGCGGTACGGTCGGCGCGGTGTTCCGCCGCATCCCGATCCAGATCATGACCGTCGATCAGCTTGAGTTGCCGTCTGCGATCGTCGACATGACGCAGATCCCCGATGGGCTCGTGCTCGTCACCGGACCGACGGGCTCCGGCAAGTCGACAACGCTCGCGGCGATGATCCTCGAGATCGCCGAGCATGAGCCGCTGCACATCGTCACGATCGAGGACCCGATCGAGTTCCTCTTCATCGACCGCGTCGCCGCCATCTCGCAGCGCGAGGTCGGCACGGACACGCCGGCGTTCAAGGAAGCGCTTCGCAATGCGATGCGCCAGGACCCCGACGTGATCATGGTCGGCGAGATGCGCGACGTCGACACGATTCAGACCGTCATGACCGCGGCCGAGACCGGGCATCTCGTGTTCTCGACGCTGCACACGAACAACGCCGCGCAGACGATCGACCGAATCATCGATGCGTTCCCGGCCGATCAGCACAAACAGATCCGCTCGCAGCTCGCGCTGGTCCTGCGCGGCATCGTCTCGCTGAAGCTCATCAAGACGAAGGAAGGTCAGATGACCGCGGCGGTGGAGATCCTCAAGAACTCACCGCGCGTCGCCAAGCTGATCGAGGAAGGGCAGACCAAGGACATCCTCGAGGAGATGGAAAGCTCCGTCGGGCTTTATCGGATGCAGTCGATGAATCAATCGCTCATCGCGCTGCTCGTTCATCAGAAGATCAGTTACAAGGACGCGATGTTGCTGGCGTCCGACCCGGACGACCTCTCGCTCAAAGTGCGCAAGCTCTTTCCGCAGATCGAAGATCGCGTCCGCCAGGGAGGAGACATGGCCCCGACGTATTCGGATTTCTCGCAGATCACCGAGCTCATGGACATCAAGCGCCTCTATGAGGAGCAGGAAGTCCAGTGGCGCCAGCGCATGACCGACAAGGAAGAAGAGGTCGAGAACGTGAAGCGCGATCTCGAGGGCGTTCGCCAGCAGGCCTCGGAGAACGAAGGCGGCGGCAAAGAGAAGGACGAGGAGATCGCACGGGTCCGCGGCGAGATGGAGCGGCTGCGCGCCGACGCCCAGGGCAAGATCGGCCAGCTCCAGGAGCGCATCAAGGAGCTCAATCAGAAGTTGATCGCGGCGGGAGTGAAGAAGTAGGTCGCTGGGACGCTGGGTCGCTGGGTCGCCAGGCAAACCCCAGCGACCCAGCGACCGAGCGACCGAGCGACCCGACGATGAGCACACGACCGTCCAGGCAACTCGAGACCTTTCCCAACTCCAATCCCGAGCGCGACTACGAGATCTCGTTCGAGGCGCCCGAGTTCACCTGCCTATGTCCGATGACCGGCCAGCCTGACTTTGCCACGATCCGCATTCGTTACATCCCCGATGAGCTTTGCGTCGAGCTGAAGTCACTGAAGCTGTATCTCTGGTCTTTCCGCGACGAAGGGACGTTCCACGAAGCCGTCACGAACCGCATCGCGAACGACCTGATCGCCGCGCTCGATCCCCGTTTCCTGGAAGTGGAAGGCGACTTCTACATCCGCGGCGGGATCAAGACGAAGGTGATGGTTCAGCATCACAAAGACGGAGCGCAGAGGGCAGTGCGCAGAGCGCTGTAGTCTGCGCTCCGCCCTCTGCGCACTGCGCTCTAAACCCCGGCGTCGCGTCTAAGCCGCCATCGCGCATTCACGCGGTCAACAAACGAAGAGCGTCCCCGCTCCAGCCATTCCGTCAACACATCGACACTGACCTCATCGAGCGCTTCCACGATCGACAGACTGGCCGCTTCGGCGATCCGCGCGAGCGGCTTCTCCAGCTCCGCGACGACGCGCGCCGAGCGCGCCAGGATCGCCGCCAGATCGATCTCGTGCTCCATCGCCAGCATTCTCGTCGCCGTCATCGTGAGCAGGATCGACGCGTTCCAGTTGCTTTTCTCGTCCCAGCGCGGCGGCACGACGAAGTCGGCGATTCCTGCTTCTGCGGCCAGCGCTGCGATGTGACGCTCGGTCGCGACGTGCACCGGTTCGAGATCCGCGTGAAACAGCGTCGCGTAGGTTTCGTGATCGCCGTCGAGCGAGAGCGACTGGGCGATGGCCTGCTTCGCCGTCGCGTCGATCGCGACCGGCAGCGCTGCCAGAAACGAGGCACCGCGCGACTTCGCACTCTCCGCGAGCGCGGCGAGCGCGGCGAGGTTCGTCGTCACCGGAAACATCACCGGCACCGCCACACCCCACGTCCCGGCCGCTTCGGCGAACAGCGAGTCGAGGCGATCGTATTCGAGCGGCCACGCCGCGATGACGATCGTGCTGTCGTCATGCGCCATCTGGGGCAGCGCACCCCGCGTCGAGACGAGGTGAATGGCGGGCAGGCCGCGCTCCGAGCAGAACGCCAGCACTTCCTCACCGCGCCGGAAAATCGCCTCGGCGAATTCCGCGGCGTCGATCAGGACCGGCGCCGCGATGCGGACTGTCGATCGCTCCAGCTCGTCGGTCGTCCGCTCGCTGACGGTGACCTCGAGCTTGTCGCTCGCGCTCGCGCGCAGGTCGATGTAATCGATCGCCACCGGGGCCGAACGTCGCGCGCTGTACGGTGTCACGATCGTCGCGCCCCAGAACGGTGGCTCCGGAACCGTCACACGCCGGACGCGAAGCTGCGTCGATTTTCGATAGACGATCAACCGCTGTCCCGGCCGAGGTACGGCGCGACGAGATTGCGGACGTACTTCGCCAGCATGTCGAACTCGAGGTTCACGCGGTCGCCGATGCGCGCGGAGCCGAGGTTCGTGCGGCGGAGAGTCTCGGGGATGAGCGCGGCGCCGAAGCTCGAAGCATCGGGATCGACGATCGTCAGCGAGACTCCGTCGACGGCGATCGATCCCTTGCTCACGACGAGCTGGATGAACTCGTCGGGAAAGGTCCACCGATAGACCGCGAAGTCGCCTTCCGACGCGATCGACGTCAGTGTTCCGACGGTGTCGATGTGACCCTGCACGATGTGGCCGCCGAGGCGATCGCCGATGGCAAGTGCACGCTCGACGTTGACGCGGGAGTCGCTGCCGAGCGAGCCCAGCGTCGTCTTCGCCAGCGTCTCGTTCGAAACGTCGGTGACGAAAGCGCCGCCGGCCTCAGGCAGCACTGTGAGACAGACGCCGTTGACGCACACACTCTCACCCCGCTCGTACGGTTCTTCGTCCGTGCTGCGCAGACGCAGTCGAGCGCCGTGCGAGAGTTTCTCGAACGCTTGAATCGTCGCGCTGTGATGGATGATTCCGGTGAACATTTGATCAGATCGCAGATCGCAGATCGCAGATCGCGGCGGACTCCTGCGATCTGCGATCCGCCATCGGCGATCAGGTTGGGTACGCCGTGATCATGAGATCGCGGCCGACCAGCTCGGCGCGATCAAAGCGAAAGCGGTGAGCCTCTGTCAACCGGCGCGCACCGTCTCCGGAGAAAATCGAGGGTGCGCCGGCGCCGCCGACAACCATCGGCGCGACGAACACGATCATCTTCTGCCACAACTCTGAACGCAGAAAGTCGGAGATCACCTGCGCTCCTCCTTCGACGATCACCGATTGAATGCCGCGCCCGTAAAGCTCGGACAGCACGCCGGCCAGATCCGCGCGGCCGCTCGTGCGAATGACCTCGACGTTCGGCGTTGCGTCGCGTTCCAACGACGAGAACAACAGCGTGCGGCCGCCATCGGCGAGCAGTTGCGAGTGCGGGGGCATGTTGCCGTCGCCATCGAGCACGACGCGCGTCCACGGCGTGATCGAGCCGGCCAGGCCCATCCTCCGTGTCAGGCGCGGGTTGTCCATACGAACCGTGCCGCTGCCGACGAGGATGGCGTCGTACTCCTCGCGCAACGCCAGACTGCGCTCGCGCGCTTCGTCGGCGGTGATCCACTGGCTGTCGCCGGTGATCGTGGCCAGCTTCCCGTCGAGTGTCATCGCCGCCTTGATCAGGACGAACGGCAGCTGCCGCGATACCGCCCACACGAACTTTTCATTCAGCCGCCGCGCTTCCGCCTCGGCGACGCCGGTCGTCACATCGATTCCTGCTTCGCGCAGTCGTGCCATCCCGCGTCCGTTGACGATGTCGTGCGGATCGCTCATGGCGATGACGACTCGCGTGACGCCGGATGCGATCACGGCATCGACGCATGGCGGCGTACGGCCGTGATGCGCGCACGGTTCCAGCGTGACGTACATCGTGGCGCCGCGTGCATCGCCCGCGTTTTTCAGCGCTTCCACTTCCGCATGCGGCTCGCCGGCGCGTCGATGGAAGCCTTCGCCGATCACGGCGCCGTCGCGGATGAGCACGCAGCCGACCATCGGGTTCGGACTCACCGAGTAGCGGCCTCGCTCGGCAAGTGCGAGCGCTCGGTGCATGAATTGGTCGTCGGTCACGCCGCGGATTCTACGGGTTCACCAAAAGAAAAAGGGCAGGCCGTTTTCGACCTGCCCTCTGCGCACTGCGCTCAGCGCTCTGTTTTAAGGGATCGTCACATACCGATAGCTCGACAGCGGTGAGCCGGCGCCGCGCGTCGCGGTCGTCACGTACATCCGCACCTTCGAGCCGCTGTGCAGGTGGTCGATCGCGCTGCGGAAGTCGGTCGAATTCCCGACGCGCTGGCCCTGGACTTCGGTGATGACGTCGCCTTCGCCGATGTTTGCGTCGGCGGCCGCGGAGACGGCCTTCACGCTCGTCACAACGACTCCGCCGCGCACGTCATCGGAGAGTCCGTACATCTGCTTGAGCTGCGGCGTCACGTCCTGGACCGACATACCCAGCTTGTTGCGCGCCGGCTCGGTCGGATTCGTCGAGGTCTCCTGGTTCGAAACGATCTCCAGCGGACGTTCAGCGGTGCGCGCCGTGACCGTCTGGCGCTGGCCGTTGCGAAGGACCGTGATGCGCACGTCGCTGCCGACGGGCAGGTACGAGATGTAGTCGATGAGGTCGCGGTTGCTGCGGATCGGCTTGCCGTCGAGCTCGGTGATCACGTCGCCGTGCTGGATGCCTGCCTTGTCCGCGGGCTTGCCCGGCGCCACGTTCTGCACGATCGCGCCGCGCGTGTCGGCCGGAAGGCTGAATGCCTCGCGGGCATCTTCGCCGACTTCGGTGATCGTCATGCCGAGGTAGCCGCGGGTGACTTTGCCCTGCTTGAGCTGCGGGAGAAGGCGCTTCGCGGTGTTGATCGGAGTCGCAAAGCCGAGGCCCTGCGCGCCGCCGCCGCGGATAGCGGTGTTGATGCCGACGACCTCGCCGTTGATGTTCATGAGCGGGCCGCCGGAGTTGCCGAAGTTGATCGCGGCGTCGGTCTGGATGAAGTTCTCGAACGAACGCGTCTCCTCGCTGAATCCGAGGGAGCGGCCCTTCGCCGAGATCACGCCGACGGTCAGCGTGTTTTCGAGCTGGAACGGGTTGCCGATGGCGATGGCCCAGTCACCCTTGCGGATGCGGTCCGAGTCGCCGAGGGCGATGTAGGGGAGGTTGTTCCCCGCATCGATCTTGACGAGGGCGATGTCGGTCGCCGGATCGCGGCCGATGATCTTCGCAGGCATCGTGCGTCCGCCGTTGCCGTTCTCGTCGGCGCCGAAGTGCACGTCGACGCGCGTGGCACCCTCGACGACATGGTTGTTCGTCAGGATGTAGCCGTCGGGCGAGATGATGAAGCCCGAGCCGCCGCTGCGCTGCGGACGCTCGTCATCTCCGTCGTCGTTGTTGTTGCCCTGACCGTGCGGGCTGCGGCGCTGCGGGTTGCGCGGATCGGGGAAAAAGAAATCGAAGGGATCGATCGTGCCGTTGCGGCGCTGATCGCTCTGATGGACGATCTCGGTCGTCGTGATCGAGACGACGGTCGGCATCGCGCGCGCTGCGACGTCGGCAAACGACGGGATCGTGACGGATGTGATCGGACCCTGCGCTGTCGTCACAGACGATGCGGTCTGTGCGTGCGACTGACGCATGAATCCGAGATCGGCGGTGATGAGAACGCCGAAGGCAACGGACGCGATGATGATCGCCACCGTCGAAAGCAATTTTTTTGTGGATTGGTTCATGACCTTTATGTTCCTCCCGGGCTAGCCTGCCTGTCGTTGGTTTGGATCGGCGGAGGCGGTGACGATCAGAGGTGCTGACGACCGCTTTTTATTCTCCACCCGCGGTCAATTGCAAGGGCCGCGGGGGTTGGTTCCGTCGCTAACGGATGAGACGAACCGGCCGATGCAGGGTTTCGTCTTCTCCGCAAGGGGTACGAAAACCGTAACGGTTCGTTGAAGGAAAACAAAAAAGGCCTCGCGAGCCGCGAGGCCTTCGTGAAATCCGGGAGAGGGAGAGCTATGCGACGGTACGGCGGCCGACGATCAGGCGATAGATGAACAGGAGAACCATGGCCCCGATGATCGATCCGATCCATCCGGCGGCCTGCTCCGGACGGCCCATGACGTTTGTGGCCAGGAAGCCACCCACGAACGAGCCGGCGATCCCGAGGAGAATCGTGACAATCCAACCACCCGGGTCACGGCCGGGCATGAGGAACTTGGCGATGACGCCTACGATTGCGCCGAAGATGATCCATCCGATAAAGCTCATGCTTTTTCCTCCAGCTTGTCAGGCCGGCACCACATCGCCGGCTGGCCACGATTGAGCAACGCCAATGCCAAACACAACAGAGGGCAGAGCGCAGAGGGCAGAGCGCGGGCGGTGGAACTCCTGCGCTCTGCCCACTGCCCTCTGCGCTCTGTCTGCTAATCTTCACGACCCATGGCCCGAAGGAAAACAATCGGCATTCTCACTGGTGGCGGCGACTGTCCCGGCTTGAACGCGGTCATTCGCGCGGCCGCCCGCACCGCCATCCACGACTACGACTTTGACGTCCTCGGCATCCAGCTCGGCTTTGAAGGACTCATGACGGGCTCGACCATTCCCCTGACCTCGGAATCGATCCGCGGCATCCTCCCGAAAGGGGGAACGCTGCTCCGGACCACCAATCGCGGGAATCCGTTCGAGTTTCCCAACGAGAAGGGTGAGAAGGAAGACCGCTCCGCCGCCGTCCTCGAAACGGTCGAGCGTCTCGGCATCGAAGGGATCATCGCGATCGGCGGCGACGGAACGCTGAAGATCGCACAGCGCCTTGCGGACATGGGTCTGCCGATGGTCGCCGTTCCGAAGACGATCGACAACGACCTCGCCGCGACCGATTACACGTTCGGATTCATGACCGCCGTCGCCGTCGCGACCGACGCGGTCGACCGGCTGCATACGACCGCCGAGAGTCACGACCGCGTGATGATCCTCGAGGTCATGGGCCGCAACTGCGGCTGGATCGCGCTTTACTCGGGGTTGGCGGGAGGGGCCGACATCATCCTCATCCCCGAGGTTGCGTACAAACCGGAGCACATCGTCAATTCGATTCGTGAGAGACAGAGCGAGGGATCGCAGTTCGACATCATCGTCGTCGCCGAAGGGGCGAAGCGCGAGGGCGGCGAGGAGAGCTATCTCGACAAGGCATCGCGGCGGCTTGGCGGCATCGCGTATCAGGTCGCGGCCGACATCGCCCAGTTCATCGAGCTCGAAATCCGCGTCACCGTCCTGGGGCACATTCAGAGAGGCGGATCGCCGATCGCATTCGACCGCATCCTGGCGACGCGATTCGGCAAGGCCGCCGCCGACCTCGTCGCGCGCGGCGAGTTCGGGCGCATGGTCGCGTACCGCGAGGAAAAAATCATCTCGGTCCCGATCCGGGACGCTATCTCGAGACCGAAGCGCGTCAACCCGGATGGGGAGATGGTGGCCACGGCGCGCTCGCTCGGGATTTCGTTTGGAGATGGGCGATGAAAGGCCTTGCTTTACAATCCGCGCGATTGAAACAAGAGGGAGCACTCATGGCAGGCAATCTGATTGACTACAGAGTTGAAAAAGGCGTGGCGATCTTCGAGCTGAACGATCCGCCCGCGAACACCTACACGTACGAAATGAACAAGGAGCTCGACACGTGCATCCTCAACGCGAGGATGGACGACGCCGTGCATGTGATCGTGATGCGCGGCGCGGGCGACAAGTTCTTCTCGGCCGGCGCGAACATCAAGATGCTCTCGGAGGTCACTCCGGGGTTCAAGTACATGTTCTGCCTGCACGCGAATGAAACGCTTCTCCGGTTCGAGCACACGCCGAAGCTCGTCATCGCCGCGCTCAACGGTCACACGGTCGGCGGCGGGCTGGAGATCGCCATGGCGGCCGACATCCGCATCGCGAAAAAAGGCGCGGGCAAAGTCGGTTTGCCGGAAGTCTCGCTGGGAGTGCTGCCCGGTACGGGCGGGACCCAGCGGCTGTCGCGCATCGTTGGGAAGTCGAAGGCCATCGAGAAGATGATCGAAGGCAACCTCTTCGAGTTCGAGGAAGCCCTCGACCTCGGCATCGTCAACTACGTGTGGCCCGAGGAAGAGAACGGGAAGAAGTGGTGGGATCGGGTGATGGAGTATGCGTGGAGTTTCTGCCCGCCGAACAAGGCTGCCAAAGCCGTCGGCCGCATCAAGCGCGCCGTGCAGACGGGCTGGGAAATCCCGATCGAAGCAGCGCTCGGCCTCGAGCGCGAGTTGCAGCAGCAACTCTTCCAGAGCGAAGACGCAAAGGAAGGCCTCGGCGCGTACAACCAGAAGAGAAAGCCGGCGTTCGCCGGGAAATAGTTACCGGTGCCCGGTTGCCGGTAGTCCCTTGGGCACCGGGCACCGGCAACAGGTAACATTCTTTGTATGCGCTTCCGCAAACTTCACGGCACCGACCTCCAGGTATCCGAGCTCGGCTTCGGCACGTGGACGCTCACGACCGGGTGGTGGGGGACTTACACCGATGCCGAAGGGCAGCAGCTGATCCGGAGTGCGATCGATCGCGGGATCAATTACATCGATACGGCCGACGCGTACGGCAACGGGCGCGGCGAGACGGTGCTCGCGCCGATTCTTCGCGATCATCCCGACACGATTGTCGGCACGAAGTTCGGCTACGATTTCTACAACAATCCTGAGCGGCCGCGCGGTCAGCGCGAGCTGCCGCAGGACATGTCGCCGAAGTTCATCCGCTTCGCGCTCGAGCAGTCGCTGAAACGACTGGGCACCGATCACGTCTCGATCTACCAGCCGCACAACCCGCGCGTCGACGTGCTGATGCAGGATGAGCATTGGGACACACTCGAGTCGCTGAAGCGCGAAGGGAAAATTCTCGCGTACGGACCGTCGCTCGGTCCGGCGATCGGCTGGCGCGACGAGGGGATTTACGCGAACGCCATGCGCAAGGCGCCGGTCACGCAGATGATCTACAACGTGCTGGAGCAGGATCCGGGACGCGAATTCATTCTGGCCGCGCAGCGCGGTGAGTCCTATGGCGCGGTCGCCGAATCGATGAAGGCGCAGACGGGAAAGAAAGTCTGCGAGCCGACGACCGCGTTCGATCCGGCATTCCGAGCGTGGAAGGCCGACACGACCTCGCAGTTCCTGATCCGCGTCACGCATTCGTCGGGGATGCTGGAGGGGCAGTACACGCTCGACACGAAGTTCGATGAGACCGATCACCGTTCCCATCGTCCGCGTTCCTGGCTTGTCGAGGGACTGCAGAAAATCGAGCGTATCGAGCCGCTGCGCAAAGAGCGCGGCGTGACGATCAGCCAGTTCGCGCTGCTGTGGCTCTACGCGCATCGCTCGATGCTGTCGGCCCTGCCGAACATCTACAACGAGCAGCAGATCGAGGAGTTCGTCTCGGCGTCGGAACACGCGCCGCTGACCGATGGGGAGATGGAGCGGGTACACTCGATGTACGTCCGCAACTTCGACATCACTCGATACGTCGAGGAGCCGGCCGCCGCGCGTGCGTAATGGCGCAGGGGCGGCGCTTCTCCTTCTTCTGATCATCGTCGTCGTCGCGCTGGCGATCGGGAGCGTGCGTCTCGACAGCGCCACTTCCGACGAGCCGGCGTACATGGCCACGGGGATGATCAAGCTCGTCGACGGCCGGCTCGACTATTTTCGCGACGAGCCGCCGCTCATGAACTCGTTGAGCGCGCTGCCGCTTGTCATCGCCGGCTACCGTCTGCCGCCGTTCTGGAACCTGCAGAGCGATCACTGGGCGGTCGGGCGGCGGTGGCTGTGGCGATCCGGTCTCGACGGCGATTCGCTGCTGTTTCTGGCGCGGTTGCCGACCATCGCGTTGTTCATCGCGTTGATCATCACGATGTACTGGTTCGTCCTGCGCGAGACGCAGAACGCCGCGTGCGCGCTCGCGGCCGCTGCGCTCACCGGCTTCTGTCCGAACCTCATGGCTCATGGACGCCTGGCGACCGTGGATCTGGCGATGAGCTTCTTCACGTTCGCTGCGACGGCGCTGTTCATCATCGTGATCGAGACGGGGTCGCTACCTGCCGCGATCGGAATGGGTGCCGCATCCGCCGCCGCCATTCTGTCGAAGACGTCCGCGAACATCCTCGGGCCGTACTTTCTGGTTCTGCTCATTGCTGCGCTGATCGTTCGACCGAACCGCAAACAGATCGTCACGCGCTTTGCCGTCGCAGTATTTTCGGCACTCGTCTTCGCGGAGATTTTCATTCTGGCCGAGGCCAGGACGTGGGATGTGACGCGGCCGTTTGTGGAGTACGCGGCGAATCTGCGCGCGATTCACGGCTGGTACTGGCAGGGTCACACGCTGCCGCAATTTCTGATGGGGCATTTCTCGACGAGCGGATTTCCGGAGTATTACTTTGTCGCGTTTCTGCTGAAGACGACGATTCCGGCGCTGTTGCTGTTTCTGGCAGCGCTTGTCGTTCGCGCGCGGTCGTTCGCGTTCTTCGCGCTCCTGTCGTTCGTCGTTCTATTTCTGGCGATCGCCGCCGCCGGGCATCTCGATCTCGGGATTCGATATGTGTTGCCCGTCTATCCGTTCGTGTATGCGGCGACAGCGATTGCGCTGCGCGACCTTGCCCATCCGCTCTTCATCGTTGCTGCCTTGCTGATTGTCTGGCACGCGGGCGAGAATCTCGTCGCGTATCCCAACTACATCAGCTACTTCAACGAACTGATCGGCTCGAGGCGCAATGCCGACCAGTTTCTGATCGATTCGAATCTCGACTGGGGGCAGGATCTGCGTCGCCTCGATCGCTGGTGCAGCGCGCATCGTGTCGCGAACATCACGCTGCATTACTTCGGCGGCGCGGATCCCGCGTACGACATGCAATCGGCGAAGCCGGTTCTTCTGCGCGGACCGGGTTACGGACCGCTGCCCAGGGGTTACTTCGCGCTCAGCCGTCATCTCTATCGCGTGAGCTTTGCGCCGGGTATCTGGCCCGTCGACTACGACCGCTATCTCGCCGCGAATCACGCTCGTTACGTGACGACGGTCGGCGGTTCCATCAACGTCTATGCGATCGAGTGACATCGCGCTTGTCGCGCTCGTGGTCATCGTGGTCGCGCTGGCGATCGGAAGCGTGCGACTCGACAGCGCGACGGCCGACGAGCCCGCGCACATCGCGAACGGCGTGATCAAGCTGACCGAAGGATGGCCGAACTTTTTTCGCGAACAGCCGCCGCTCATGAATTCACTGAGCGCGGTGCCGGTCGTGCTGGCCGGATATCGAGTGCCGCCGGGGTGGAAAGGGCAGGACCACTGGGTCGTGGGCCGGCGATTCCTGTACTACAGCGGATTCGACGCGCATCGCATTCTTTTTCTGGCGCGCCTTCCGACGATCGCGCTGTTCGCGGCGCTGTGCGTCGTGATGTACGTGTTCGTGTTGGGGCAGACCGGCAGCCGGGCCTGGGCCCTGTTCGCGTCGGCGCTGACCGGCTTCTGCCCGAATCTGATGGCGCATGCGCGGCTGGCCACCGTCGATTTCGCGCTGACGTTCTTCGCGTTCAGTGCCGCCGTGTTGTTCATCGCCCTGATCGTGCGTCCGCGGATCACGACCGCGATTCTGCTCGGTGTCGTCACCGCCGCCGCCGCGCTCTCGAAAATCTCCGGCCTGGTCCTCGGTCCGTACTTTGTGGCGCTCCTGATCCTCGCGTTTGCGATGCGCCGCGTCGACGATCCGAAGCGGCTCATGAAAATGCTGGCGATCGCCGCCGTCGCCGCACTGCTCTTCTTCGAAGCGTTCATGCTGCTCGAGACGAGCGCGGCGTACGCGCGCGAGCAGTACCCGACGACACCGCGCCTGCTCGTCCCGTTCGCCGAATACATTGCAAACGTTCAGACGATCCGCACCTGGTACACGCGCGGCCACAGCCTCCCGCAATTCCTCCTCGGCCGCTTTTCGTACGACAGCTGGCCGGAGTATTACCCCGTCGCGTTTCTCCTGAAGACGACACTGCCGGCGATCGTGTTGTTCGTGATCACGCTCGTTGTCGGCATCCGCAGGCGGTCGTACGAATTTCTCGCGCTGCTGGCTTTCGTGGCCATCTTCATGATCATCGCCGCGACCGGCCACCTCGCGCTCGGCATCCGCTACGTGTTGCCGATCTATCCATTCATCTACGCGGCGACGGTGATCGCGCTCAACAATGCGCAATTCCGCAAGAGTGGTTTGATCTTCGTTACCGCACTCTGCTTGTGGCACATCGGAGAGAACTTCATCACCTACCCGGCTTACATCCCTTACTTCAACGAGTTGATCGGCAGCCGCGCCAACGCCGACAGGTTCCTCATCGATTCGAATCTCGACTGGGGTCAGGACCTGCGTCGTCTCGACGCGTGGTGTCGTGACAATAAAGTATCAGCAATTACCGTGCACTATTTCGGTGGAGGAGATGTCGACTACGACGTCCGCTCGGCGAAGCCGCTCATCCTCTACGCGCCGCGGCCCGGGCTTCTGCCGAAGGGTTACTTCGCGCTCAGCCGGCACTTCTATCGATTGAGTTTCTACCAGCCGCTGTTTGGAATCGACTACGAGACGTATCTTGCCGCCTCGCGTGCGCGATACGTGACGACGATCGGCGGCTCGATCAACATTTATCGCGTGGAGTAGACTCGCGCGCCATGATGCAGAACAAGCTGTTCATCAACGGCGAGTTCGTCGACGCCCGCAGCGGCGAGACGTTCCCGACTTCCAATCCCGCCACCGAAGAGAAGATCACCGACGTTGCCTCGGCCGGCGTTGCCGACGTCGACGCTGCCGTCAAAGCGGCGCGCGCCCAGATGGAGCCGGGCTCGGAATGGCAGAAGATGAAGCCGCGCGACCGCGCGAAAGTCATGTGGCGCATCGCCGACATGCTCACCGCGAAGGCCGAGGAGATCGGGCGGATCGAGACGATCGATAACGGGAAGCCGATTTTCGAGTCGCAGTTCGTCGATACGCCGGCCGCGGCCGAGTGCCTCTATTACTTCGCCGGCTGGTCGGGCAAAGTCACCGGCGACACGATCCCCGTCGCCGACAACGCGTTCACGTACACGCTGCGCGAGCCGGTCGGCGTCGTCGGCGCGATCACGCCGTGGAACTTTCCGCTGATGCTCGCCGTGTGGAAGATCGCGCCCGCGCTGGCGTGCGGCAACACGATCGTCATCAAGCCGGCGTCGAATACATCGTTGTCGCTGCTGAAGTTCGCGGAATACGCGAAAGAGTGCGGATTGCCTGCCGGAGTCCTGAACGTGATCCCGGGCAAAGGCTCGGTTGTCGGCAACGCCATCGTCGATCATCCGGGTGTCGATGCGATCGCATTCACAGGATCGACAGAAGTCGGCAAGAGCCTGATGGCGCGCGCGGCGAAGACGCTGAAGAAAGTCTCGCTCGAGCTCGGAGGCAAATCGCCGAACATCGTGTTCGCCGACGCCGACCTCGAGGCCGCGTCGCGCGGTGCACTCAACGCCATCTTCTACGGCAAGGGCGAAGTCTGCGCCGCCGGATCGCGGCTGCTCGTCGAAGAATCGATCCACGACGAACTGATGACGAAAATCGCCGAGCGCGCGAACAAGATGGTCGCCGCGGATCCTCTCCATCCCAAGACGCGACTCGGTGCGATCGTTTCGAAAGAGCAGATGGACTCGGTGATGAAGTACATCGACGCGGGCAAGAGCGAAGGCGCGAAGCTCATCGCCGGCGGCGAGCGCGCCGACATCGGCACGGGCAAGGGTTACTTCGTGAAGCCGACGATCTTCACCGACGTGCAGCCGGACATGCGCATCGCCCGTGAAGAAATCTTCGGCCCCGTGCTCGCCACGATTCGATTCAAGGATGCCGAGGATGCGATCGCGAAGGGGAATGCGACGGTGTACGGACTGGCGGCCGCCGTCTGGACGCGCGACATCTCCAAGGCACATCGCATCGCCCGCGCGATCAAAGCGGGCACGGTGTGGATCAACACGTACAACCTCTACGATCCCGCGCTGCCGTTCGGCGGCTTCAAGGAGTCAGGCTTCGGCCGCGATCAGGGGAAAGATGCGCTGGAAAAGTACACGCAGACAAAATCGGTCTGGGTCAATCTGTAGCCGTCGCACTCCTATACAATCCCGCCGACTATGAAAAAACAGCTTCTAGTGCTCACGGTTGTCGCGCTTTCCGTCCTGCTTCTCGGCTGTCCTCCGAAAGAGAGTGGCGGCGGCGGAACATCCGGCGGAGGCAGCACCAGGGAGATTCTCGTCGGCGAATACGGCTCGATGACCGGAGCGCAGGCGACGTTCGGCACGTCGACGCATCAGGGCGCCGTGCTCGCGGTCGAGCAGGTCAACGCCGCTGGCGGGATCAAGGGTCGCAAAATCAAACTCCTGACCGAAGACGATCAGTCGAAGTCGGAGGAGGCCGCCAACACCGTCACCAAGCTGATCTCGCAGAACAGCGTCATCGCCGTTCTCGGCGAAGTCGCTTCGTCCGCTTCGATCGCCGCGGCTCCGATCGCTCAGTCGAATAAGGTGCCGATGATTACGCCGTCCTCGACGAATGAAGCCGTCACAAAGATCGGCGACTACATCTTCCGCATGTGCTTCATCGACAACTATCAGGGTCCGGTCATGGCGCGGTTCGCCACGCAGACGCTGAAGTCGAAGCGCGGCGCGATCCTCACCGATGTGAAGAACGACTACTCGACCGGTCTCACGAAGGTCATACGGGAGACGTTCAACACAACCGGCGGCAAGATCGTCGGCGAGCAGAGCTACTCAAACGGCGACAGCGACTTCCACCCGCAGCTGACCACGATCAAGTCGGAGAATCCCGACGTGATCTTCATCCCCGGCTACTACGGCGACGCCGCGCAGATCGTCAGCCAGGCCCGCGACCTCGGAATCACGGTGCCGTTCGTCGGCGGCGACGGATGGGAATCGCCGAAACTGCTCGAGATCGGCGGCAAAGCGCTCAACGGCTGCTACTACGCGAACCATTACTTCTCCGGCGATCCCGATCCGGTCGTCCGCAACTTCGTCACGCAGTATCAGAAGCGCTGGAACGTGGTCCCGGGCGCTCTCGACGCGCTCGGATTCGACGCGGCCAGCGTCCTCGCGGACGCGATCAAGCGCGCCGGCACGACCGACGAGCCGAAACTGCGCGACGCCATCGCCAGCACGAAAGACTTCCGCGGAGTGACGGGAAACATCACGCTCGGCCCGGACCGCAATCCGGTCGGCAAGAAGATCGTCGTCATCGCCATCAAGGATGGACAGCTGACGCTGGCCATGACCATCGATCCGAGCGCGAAGAAGTAACTCTTTACAACGAACGCGTCCGGCCTGTAGTTTGCGCCGGACCATTTCGTTTGTATGCAGCCACTTCTCCAGAATCTGCTGAATGGCATCGCCTCCGGCGCGATCTACGCGCTGATCGCACTCGGGTACACGATGGTGTACGGCATCCTCAAGCTGATCAACTTCGCGCACGGTGACATCTTCATGCTCGGGTCGTTCGTCGGCTATTACGCCGGCGGATACATGGTCAGGCACATGAACGGCCAGTCGTCGTTCGGCAGCGCGGCGCTCATCCTCCTGCTGTCGATGATCTGCTGCGGGATCTTCGGCTTCATCAACGAGCGGGTCGCGTACCGGCCGCTGCGCAACTCACCGCGCATCGCGTCGCTGATCACCGCGATCGGCGTGTCGTTCTTCCTCGAGTACGGCGGCCAGATGGTGTTCGGCCCCGATCCGAAATTCTTCCCGACGCTGATCCCGAAGAAGATCATCAACTTCGGCGGCATCACCACGACGAACTACCAGATCATCGTGCTCATCGTCGCCCTGGTGTTCATGGCGCTGCTGCAGTACATCGTCTACGCCACGAAGTTCGGCCGAGCCATGCGCGCGGTCTCGTTCAATTTAGAGACCGCCGCGCTGATGGGCATTCCGACCGATCGCATCATCTCGATGACGTTCATCATCGGCTCGACGCTCGCCGGCGTCGCCGGGATCCTGTACGGCCTCTCGTATCCGAAGATCGATCCGCTGATGGGCATCATGCCCGGCCTGAAAGCGTTCGTCGCCGCGGTCCTCGGCGGCATCGGCAACGTTCCGGGCGCGGTGGTGGGTGGCCTGATCATCGGCGTGATCGAGGCGTTCGTCGGCGGCAGCTCGTTCTCGAACTATCGCGACGCGATCGCCTTTGTCATTCTCATTGTGATTTTGCTTTTCCGACCCTCCGGCCTGTTTGGAAAGTATCAGCCGGAGAAGGTATGAAAGGCAGAGGGCAGAGGGCAGAAGGCAGAAGTGGTTATCGCGAGCGCGGAACACTTCTGCCTTCTGCCCTCTGCCTTCTGACTTCTTCCTTGGGAGTCCCACCTGCGTAAAACGTGGTGGCTTCGCGACCTGATCTCTCTGGTCATCTACGTCGCGCTACTCATCGGCATCACGTACCTGCTCGAATACGCGGCGGCGTGGTATCCGGCGGTGCGCTACTACCACCGCATCCTCGTGATGATGGGCATCAACATCATGCTGGCGGTGTCGCTGAACATCATCAACGGCCACGCCGGGCAGTTCTCGCTCGGCCACGCCGGGTTCATGGCGGTCGGCGCGTACTTCGCCGCGTACTTGACGGTTTATTACTTCGGTCCGTACGTCGATAAGTTTCCGGACGGTTCGACGCAGCACTGGATCCTGCAGAACGCCATGCTCGTGCTGGGCGTCCTTCTCGGCGGACTGGCCGCGGCGATCGCCGGTTATGTCGTCGGACTGCCGTCGCTGCGGCTGCGCGGCGACTACCTCGCGATCGTCACGCTCGGATTCGGCGAGATCATCCGCGTCCTCATCCTCAACATCGACAAGATCGGCGCGGCGCGAGGCTTCTCCGGCATCCCGGCCTGGAGCAATTTCTTCTGGGTCTTCTTCTTCGCCGGCATCACGATCCTCATCTCGAACCGGTTGATCAATTCATCGGTCGGTCGTGCATTTCTCGCGGTGCGCGAGGATCAGATCGCGGCGGAGGCGATGGGCGTCGATACGACACGCTACAAGGTCAAGGCGTTCATCATCGGCTCGTGCCTGGCCGGGATCGCCGGCGGACTCTTCGCGCACTACACGCCGGCGTATCTCAATCCGACGATGTTCACCTTCATCCGCTCCTTCGAAGTCGTGGCCATGGTCGTCCTCGGCGGACTGGGATCGATCTCCGGCTCGATCGTCGCGGCGGTCATCCTGACGTTCCTCCCCGAAGGCCTGCGCAGCGTGAAGGAGTTCATCCCGGGCGGCCGCGACCCGCGCATGGTCATCTACTCGCTCATGCTGATCATCCTGATGCTGACGCGGCCGCAGGGTTTGTTCGGGCGCCGCGAGTTGTGGGATTTCCTGCCGAAGCGCAGGGACAAAGTCCCGAAAGAAGCACGCGACGATGGCTGACGGCAACATCATCCTCGACGCGAAAAACGTGACGATCCGTTTCGGCGGTCTGACCGCCGTCTCGAGTTTCGATCTCACGATCCGCGACGGTGAGCTCGTCGGTCTCATCGGCCCGAACGGCGCCGGCAAGACGACGATCTTCAACATGCTGACGGGCGTGTACAAGCCGACCGAAGGCGAGATCCGCGTCGGCGATCACACGACGGTGAAGATGAAGCCGTACCAGATCACGGCACGCGGCGTCGCGCGCACGTTTCAGAACATCCGCCTCTTCAAGGAGCTGAGCGTCCTCGACAACGTGAAGATCGGCGGCCACATCCACTACACATACTCCGGCACGTCGGCTGTGCTCCACACGAATCGCTTTTTCGCGGCCGAGCAGGTCGGCGAGGACGAGGCGCTCAAGCTGCTCGCGATCTTCGGACTCGAAGATCGCGCGCAGTACCTGGCGAAGAATCTTCCGTATGGCGATCAGCGGCGGCTCGAGATCGCGCGCGCTCTCGCCGCGCGTCCGCGGCTGCTCCTGCTCGACGAGCCCGCGGCGGGACTCAACACCGGCGAGACGCTTGCGCTCATGGACAAGATCCACGAGATCCGCGACCGGTTCAAAGTGGCGGTGCTTCTCATCGAGCACAACATGGAACTGGTGATGGGGATCTGCGAGCGCATCATCGTGCTCAACTTCGGCAAGACGATCGCGCAGGGAACTCCCGAACAGATCCGCGCCGATCCCATGGTGATCGAGGCTTACCTTGGCGAACCGGCGGAGGCGGCCGAAGCGTGACCGCGATCCTCTCCGTGGAAGGCCTCGAGGTCGCGTACGGGACGATCCCGGCGCTGCACGGCATCGACCTCGAAGTGCAGAAAGGCGAGATTGTCACGCTCATCGGCGCAAACGGCGCCGGCAAGACGACGACGCTCCGCACGATCTCCGGACTTCTGAAGCCGCGCAAAGGCGACGTGCATTTCAATGGGAAATCGATCGCCGGCGTGAAGCCGCACATCATCACGGCGATGGGTGTGTCGCATGTGCCGGAAGGGCGCGGCATTTTCGCGAACCTGACCGTCTCGGAGAATCTCGAGCTCGGCGCGTACCTGCGCAAAGACCGGATCACGAAAGCGGAGTACGAGCGCGTGTTCACGCTCTTTCCGGTGTTGAAGGAGCGGATGAAGCAGAACTCCGGCACGTTGTCGGGAGGCGAGCAACAGATGCTGGCGATCTCCCGGGCGCTGATGGCGAAGCCGACGGTCCTCCTTCTCGACGAGCCGTCGCTCGGACTGGCGCCGCAGATGGTGCAGACGATCTTCCGCGTCATCCGCGAGATCAATTCCGAGGGGACGACGATCCTGCTGGTTGAGCAGAATGCGCATATGGCGCTCATGACCGCCCGCCGTGCGTACGTCATGGAGACCGGCCGCATCGTCGCCGCCGACGACACCAAAGCCCTGCTCTCCTCGGATCGGATCAAAAAGGCCTACCTGGGCGGGTAG
>DASVHS010000315.1:0-2296 GCA_036382495.1 Thermoanaerobaculia bacterium
CTGAGCGAGCGCCGCGCCGAAGTCGTCTTCGGGATGTTGATCCGCGATGTTCCGACGTGGGAGCGGCTCTTCTCGCACCACGAGCACACGCCGGGCGACGTGTGGGGCGATGACGCGATCGAGTTGATGCTCGCCTCGCTCGGCTTCGTCGCGGACGCTACAAAGAAGGAGAAGCTCGGCGACGTGATCAGGGAATATCAGAGAATTCGCGGCTTCCCCATCACGGGCCGCAACGACGTGGCACTGCGCGCGAAGCTCTTTGCGGAGTACATGGACTTTCTGTGCAGCGACGTGAATGGAAAGCCGTTCCAGCTCACGAAGGCCGATTTTCTCGGCGAAGGAGCCACGCACGGGGCGTTCCAGGGGTGCAGCGAGTTCAACCCGCGGCTCGTGCTCGCGCAGAGCGAAGAGGATGGCTTCAAGGCGGACAAGGTGAATGGCAAAGATGATCGCGCGACGGCGAATTTCGACAATCGCCGGGCGATCATCTACTTCTTCGAGAAGGGATCGAAGATCGATCCGAAGAAATGGCCCTGCCCGCGCGCATCCGACCCGGACAAGGTCAGCAAGTGCATCGCGCACTTCTGGTCGGATGGAAACGATCGCAAGGGGCTGCTGCTCGCGGACAAGCGACGTCGCTTCGGCAAGGCGGTGCGCAATCGCACCGAGCGGATAGCGCAGGTCGAGAAGACCTTCGCATGCCGATTCTACCACGGGCTCGCGCTGCACTCGCCGTGCGAGGGCGATCTGCAGATGTGGGTGCTGCAGCTCATGATGGACGGGCCACACGAGAAAGGAAAGGACGTCGAGCCGATCCCGGTGTCGAACGTCCGCTACGTCGTCATCGCGTCGGCCGACGATGAGGCGCCCGTCATTCGCGGAACGACATCGGCGAATGGCGTGATCGGCATTCCGCTGTGGTCCCGGATCGCGAGCATGCGGCTCAAGCTCGATGTCTTTTCGGCGATCACGGGCTCGCCGGCGCCCGACGGCTCGAAGTCCGATGACGACAAGAAGAAGCCGGTCAAGTCGATCGACATCGAGGCGCCTGCCCCAGTGGCCGACGACGATCTGAGCGATCCATTCAAGGACGAAAAGACGTTCGTCGAATTTCCGCTTTTCGGCGGAAATCTCAAGCGCATCGTGCTGAAGTTTCCGCCCGGTCAGGAACCGATCTCCCTGGAGCCGGATTCAAACGAGCCGCCCGTCGCGCCAGACGAACAGAACCTCGGCGCCCGACAGCGGCTGTTCAATCTCGGCTACGGTGTCGCCGAGCCGCAGAAGTGGACGGACGCGCAGCTCGCGCAGTTCGTGAAGCGCTTCCAGAAGGACAAGAAACTCAAGGAGACCGGCGCGCTCGACAAGGACACCATCGATCGCCTGCGGGAAGAATATGGGAGTTAGCTCGCAGGACACGAGCGCGCAGGATCAGGCTGCGGGGAAGCCGAACGTCGTTGCCGCTGCACCTGCTCCGCTGAAGAAGAACGACAAGCCGTTCAAGACGGATCAGAAGGCCTACGATCCGCTCTTCCGCCCGTTTCATCGACTCAACGCGCGGACGTACGACACGCAGGTCGATGTGGGCCCGACGCCGAGCAAGCTCGGTCCCACGGGGAAAGGGCGCGACTGCGGCTGCAGAAACAGAGACGATTTCAAGTCGAGCGCGCTCACGGGCGCGGTCGTCGGGGCGCTGCTCGATGGACTCGACTCGGCGGTGAACAAGGCGCTCCCCGGGTCGCGTGATCTTCGCGAGTTCCTGGAGAAGCAGTTCAATGGCAAAGGGAAAACGCTGAAGGAAAAGCTCACCGATTTCCTGTCCAACCTGATCGAAGGTGGATTGTTCGGCGGCTTCCTCAGATTCATCCCTTCCTGGGTGCCGGTGAATCGGACGGGATTCGGTCCCACCTTCGATGCCAACGACGCGCACAACGTGGGCACGGATGGGAAGGAGGCCGAGGTCGAGATCGAGGGCGTTTTGAGCCGGAGCTATCAGACTCATCACCATCGCCCGTACACGCAGTGGAGCCGGTACTACCACTGGGCGTTTCACGTCGCGCCCGCGCGTGGATTCGGCCATCTCGTGCGGAGGGGCGTTCTGCGCGCACCCGAAGATACGAAGTTGCTGAACGACGGCGACAACGACGAGTCGATCCTCATCTACGACGATGCGAGGAAGCTCGTCGACCCTCTCGCGACCGACGCCCATTTCGAGTGCCTGCTGGACATCGGCGCGTTCTCAAAGCCGCCTGGAGATTCGGGGCAGGTGCTCAACCACCCCGGAATATTCTACGAAAAG
>DASVHS010000316.1:0-2299 GCA_036382495.1 Thermoanaerobaculia bacterium
ATGTTTGTCAGCGACACGCTTCTCGAAGTATTCACCGGCCACGGTTACCACTCGCTCATGCCGGTGATCTACGCGACGTTCGCGCTGATCGTCGTTCTGGGGATGATCCTCCGCGACCGGCGCGATTCACCGTTCGCGGTCGCGTCCGGCGCGATGGCGTCGGCAACGATCTTCTATGTTGTTTCGAACTTCGCGATGTGGACGATCAGCACGCTCTATCCGAAGACTGTCGCGGGACTCATCGCCTGTTACATCGCCGCGATCCCCTTCTACGGCACGATGCTCCTCGGCGACCTCGCGTACTCGGCGTTGTTGTTCGGAACGTTCGTCTGGGCCGAGCGACGGCTGCCGCAATTCGCTAACGCGGAACGATGAGCCGCATCGTCTCGCTGCTTCCGAGCGCGACGGAGATCGTGTGCGCACTCGGTGCCGGCGCCGATCTGGTCGGTCGCTCGCACGAGTGCGACTTTCCGGCGGGCTTGCAGCATGTCCCCGTCTGCACGGAGCCGAAGGTCCGTGTCGACGGATCATCGGACGAGATTCACGCGAGTGTCGCGTCGGTCATCGCGAACGACATCAGCGTCTATCGCGTGCACTCCGAGCTGCTTCGCCAGCTCGAGCCCGACGTGATCGTCACGCAGATTCAATGCGACGTCTGTGCAGTCAGTCTTCGTGATGTCGAGTCGAGCATCGCCGGGTGGCTGGACGTCGACGTTCCGCGAATCGTGGCACTGAAGCCGTCGAGTCTCGAGAGCATTTTTGCGGATGTCGAGGCAGTCGGTGATGCGATCGGGCGTGACTCGCGTGACGTCGTGACGCAGATGCGAAACCGGATCGGAGAAATCGCACGTCGCGCCGCAACGGCATCGACGCGGCCACGCGTCGCGACGATCGAGTGGATCTCGCCGCTCATGACCGCGGGGAACTGGATTCCCGAGATGATCGAGCTGGCCGGCGGCGAATGCCTCTTCGGCCGTCGCGGCGAACACTCGCCGTGGATCGATCCGGAGGAGTTTGCGCGTGCGCATGCTGACCTCGTGATTGTGTTTCCGTGCGGCTTCTCGATCGAACGAACTCTGGCCGATCTGCCGCTTCTCGATGTCCGGCTGCGCGACACTTCGCTTTTTGTCGCCGACGGCAATCAATTCTTTAATCGACTCGGGCAGCGGATCGTCGAGAGCGTTGAGATTCTCGCGGAGATCATTCACCCCGAGCTGTTCGACTTCGGTCATCGGGGCCGCGCATGGGTCAGCGCATGAAGCGCCGCACGATCCTTTCGTGGAGCAGTGGCAAGGACTCGGCGTGGTCGCTTCATGTGCTTCGCTCGGATCCGCGGTATGAGGTCGTGGCGTTGCTGACGACGATCACGCGCGAATTCGATCGCGTGGCGATGCACGGCGTCAGGCGCGAGCTGCTCGAAGCACAAGCCTCCTCCGCCGCACTGCCACTGTGGAATGTCGAGATTCCGACGCCGTGCTCGAATGACGAATACGACGCGGTCATGCGCGCAGCCGTTGAGCGTGCCGTGACGGACAACATCGAGTGCATCGCGTTTGGCGATCTCTTTCTCGAGGACATCCGCCGCTATCGCGAGGAACGGCTCGCCGGCACGGGACTCGAGCCGGTGTTTCCGCTCTGGCAACGGCCGACCGATGAGCTCGCACACGAAATGATCGACGGTGGTCTCAAAGCGCGCATCGTTTGCGTCGATCCGCGTGCGCTTGCAGCGGAGTTTGCCGGCCGCGAGTTCGACGCTGCGTTCCTGCGCGATTTGCCCGCCGGCGTCGATCCGTGCGGAGAGCGCGGCGAGTTCCACACGTTCGCGTATGCAGGACCGATGTTCGGGCGCGCGATCGCGATCGAGCCGGGCCGGACCGTCGAGCGCGACGGTTTCGTCTTCAGCGATCTTCTCGCCGCGTCCGCTCCGGCACGAACTGCTCGTGACGGAGATAGTTCGTCGCCAGCGTCGTGACCATGGCGATGAACGAGATCACGTAGCGCTGCCGGTCGCTCTCGATGACCTGGAGGTCGAGCGCGCTGATCCGTTCGAGCAGGTGATCGACGAGCGATCGGACGATCCCCATTTGTACGCCGGTCCAGTAAGCGACTTCCGCGATGACGTCGTCACGCTTCTCGCGCAGCAGCGGTTCCGCGGGACAATGACCGTCTTTCTTTTCCGTTTCGAAAAGCTGCTTCAGGTCTCCGTCGAACCAGCGCGGAATCTGCAGCCGTGACTCCTGCCGGTGCGCGTAGTAGTCGCTGACGGTGTAGCGCATCTCCTCGACCGGCTCGTCTCGCT
>DASVHS010000317.1:0-4930 GCA_036382495.1 Thermoanaerobaculia bacterium
GAGATAACTGAGGATCGGGACGTTGTCGTAAGCCTTGATCGGCGCGTTGCAGTTCGGGCAGTGACTGGCCGGAAAGACGATCGACTCTTCGCGCGGGTAGCGGTGGATGACGACGTTGAGGAAACTGCCGACAATCGCGCCTAGAGCAAACGCGAAGGAAGGCAATAGCCACGGCACATCAGGAATTATGAATTAAGAATTGAGAATTAAGAATGAAACGCTGCAACGTCCGTAGTTTCAATTCTTAATTCTTCATTCGAAATTCTTAATTCTCGTACCCTTGTTCACCTTGCGCAGCGCTCTCTGGAGGCGAATGGGGTCTGGTGGCTCCCGCGGTCTTCAAAACCGTTGTTTCGGCGCGGAAGCGTCGAAAGGTTGGTTCGATTCCGACACGCCTCCGCCATTTTCAATCAGAGCGCAGAGGGCGGTGGGCAGAGCGCAGACTACGGCATCTGCGCTCCGCGCTCTGCCCTCTGCGCTCTGTTATTTCGGTGGGTCCGTCAGGAACCCGACTTTCACCGCGCCGCCTTCGTGTGCGGCGTCCATCGCAGTCACCGCGCTGTCGAACGAGATCTGGTCTTCGGCGTTGATGAAGACGACGCGGTCCGCGGGAGGGCGCGAAACCATCTGCGGCGCGATCGCGTCGCGCAGCGCCTTCGGCGAATCCATCCGCTGCGAATTGAGGTAGATGCCGTCCTTCTTCACCGTGATGACGAGCTGGTTCTTCTCCGAGTCGGGCGGAGGGCCCGTGACTTCGACTTTCGGCGGCACTTCGACGTCGAGTCCCATCTGCAGGATCGGCGTCGCCACCATGAAGATGATGAGGAGCACGAGAACGACGTCGACGAGCGGCGTGATGTTGATCTCCGAATGGACACCCCTACCGCCGCCAGCACTCATCGACATGGCTACATCCTCCCCTGGGCCATCTGACTGCCGGCCTGCTGGTTCTCGGTGAGGATGGACACGCCGTTGAAGTCCGCATCGTTCGCGGCCTTCAGCACCTGACGCACCTTGCCGTAGTTGATGCGTTTGTCGGCCTTCAGCATCACGGCGCGGTTCGGATCCTTCTGATGTTCGGCCTTCAGGTACTGGACGAGGTTGCGGTCGGGGATCCAGTCCTGTCCGATGAACACCGTCCCATCCTGTTTGATCGAGATGATCAGGTCGCCTTCCTTGCCCGGCTTCTTTTCCGCGTGCGGTCCAGAGGGAAGAAGGACGTCGACACCCGATTGCAGCATGGGCGTGACGACCATGAAGATGATGAGGAGCACGAGACAGACGTCGACGAGCGGCGTGACGTTGATGTCTCCTTTGACACTGATTTCATCGGGGCTGCCGCCCCCCATCCCGAATGCCATTCCATTCCCCTCAGGCGCGAACGCGTGCGCGCGCTTCGTTCTTGATGAAGTAGTCGGTGAGCTGCGACGACGAGTTCGACATCTCGACCTGGAAGCGCTCGACCTTCTGCAGGAAGTAGTTGTAGAGCCACACCGCAGGAATTGCGACGAACAATCCGAACGCCGTCGTGACGAGTGCTTCGGCGATACCGGCCGACACCGCGCCGAGTCCGCCCGAGCCGCTGAGGGCCATGCCCTGGAACGCGTGGATGATGCCCGCGACTGTTCCGAACAGGCCGACGAACGGCGCGGTCGTCGAGATCGTCGCCAGGTTGCCGAGGCCTTTTTTCATTTCGGCGGTGGTCATGAGCGTCTCGCGTTCGATCGCCCGCTGGCCGGACGCAACGATGTCGAAGTCCGGCGGCAGTTCCTCACTTGATTGATATTGAAACTCCGTCAGTCCCGCGCTGAGCACGCGCGCCAGATGACTGTGCCGGAAGTCTCTCTTGTTCGCGAAGTTGATCGCCTCTTCCAGCTTGTGCTGTTTCAACATCGGCGTGATCTCGCGCGCCAGTCGCAGCGATTCCTTCTTCGCCATCTGGAACCGGTAAATACGCTCGATCGCGATGGTGAGCGACCAGACGGACATGATCGCCAGTACCATGACGACGCCCTTGGCCACCCAGTTCATCGACTGCCACATGCCGATGAGGCTGAAACTCTGTTGCATTCCTTCCATGAACTGCTCCTCTCGTGACTTCGACTTCTACTGCAGACGGAAAGTCACCGTCAGGTTGTAGATGACCGGAACGGGTTGGCCGCCGAGGGTGCCCGGGTGGAATCGCCACTGCTTCACGGCTTCGAGCGCCTGCTGATCGAGACCCATCGGCAGCGGCTTCAGGACGCGTGCATCGGTGACTCTGCCGTTACGATCGATGATCGCTTCGATGATCACGATCCCGGTAACGCGTGCTTTTCTCGCAATCTCCGTGTAAGTCGGCTCGCTGCGGGGCTCGATCGCGACCGGCGGGTTGACGTCGCCGCCGACGCGCATCGGCTTGTCGCCGGTGCCGCCGAGTTGCCCTCCGAGTTGGCCGCCGAGCGTTCCGCCGACCACGCCGCCGACCACACCTCCGACGACACCGCCGACCACACCACCGACCTGACCTCCGACGACTCCGCCGGTGACTCCATTGTCCTGAGCGCTCGCGGTATCGGTCGACGCTTCCGTCTCCGGAACGTCTATCGGGGTCTGGGTCGGTTGATGGAACGTCGGCTGTTGCTTTGGTGTCTCGACTCTCGTCTGCTGAACGTGCTGCGGCGTCGATGATACGTGTGACGCGGACGGGGGAGGCGGTGGTGGGGGTGGCGGGGGAGGAGCGGACTGAACGACGAACGCGCGGATCGGTTTCTCGATCACGTCCGGATTCTTCTTGATGTACAAACCGGCTGCGACCACGGCACCGAGGATCAGCAGATGAAGAGTCGCTGAGATCAGTGCGGTGACGCCACGACCTTTGATCCTGTCCGTGCCGGCGGATTCGATGAGTATGTCGTCGAACATGCCTCGCCTCGCTGTGACCCAACGGCTGTGCTCATCTGGTGCCAGCCGAGGCCTTATCATGACGCGCCGTGCCGAATCTGACGTGGGTTTACGTCGGCGCACTCTACGCCATTTCGATTTTCGTTGCGCGCCGCGTCGCCAGAATCGGGTGGCGGGTGGCGGCCCTTTTTTATCTGCTGACGTTGTTGTTCTTTTTCCGGCCGATGACCGGTCCGTGGGTCAACCTGGCGACGGACGCTCTGGGACTGATGCCGCCGTGGTCTGCAACATCGAGCGTCAATAAATTCACCGTCTCGAATCCGGAGATGCATGACCCGGTCATGCAGATGGCCCCGTTTGCGGATCAGGTGCGCAAATCGTGGCGAAGCGGACACCTGCCGCTCTGGCAGGATCTGACCGAATGCGGCAATCCATTGCTCGGCAACGGCCAGAGCGCCGCCTTCTCGCCCCTCCGGATCCTGGCGTTGCCTCTTTCCCTCGGCGAGTCGATGACGGCGGAAGCGGCGATGAAAGTTCTCGTCGGGCTGACGTTCACCTTCCTGTACTGCAGGCGTCGCGGCTACAGCGAAACGGCCAGCATCATCGCCGCGGTGTCGTTCGGGTTCAGCCTCTTCATCATCGTCTGGCTTCACTTTTCGCATACGAACGTCGCGCCGTTTTTGCCGCTGGTGTTCTACTCGATCGACCTGCTCGCGGAGAGAGCGACGCGGCAGCGCTTCGCGTTCGCGGTGTTCGGCTGGGCCGCGACGCTGTTCGGCGGGCACATCGAAACGGCCGCGCACATCGCGTTTCTGTCGGCGGCGTACGTCTTGTGGATCGCGATCGTGGAACGGAAGGGGCTTCGCTTCGTCGGGGTGATCGCGGGGGCCTCGCTGGTGACTGGCATCATCGCGTCACCGCTTCTGGCCACGCTCGGTGAAGCGATTCTGCGCTCGAAGCGTTTCTACGATCTGCACAACGATCCGTACGGCCTGATCCCGTTTTCCGATTTCCCTTCGCTGCTTCAGTTGCTCCAGCCGCGTTTCTTCGGCTGGTTCCCGATCGAGCGGCATTGGGGACCTGTTCACGCCGAGTCGATCGCGGGATTCGCAGGAGTGCTCGCTCTCGCGGGAACCGTCTCCGTCATCGTCCAGGCGGCGTTGACACGGCGATGGCGGGAACGCGAGGTGTTCTTTGCTCTGGCGTGGCTCGCGGTCCTGGGGATGCTCGCGAATGTTCCGCCGCTGAAGCAGATCGTCGCGATCCTGATCCCGTTTACGGCGCATGCACGATTGCGAATCCTCCTGTGCTGGCTGGGCGCGGTTCTGGCGGGCGCGATTGTCGATCGCGTTCGCGAAAGGCGTGCGCTCATGGCCGGACTCGGTGCCGTCATCGCGGTGATCGCATTCGCGTTCGTGAAGTTCAGGTTTCCGGACGCCGGAGCTCTGCGCGGCAGCATGATCACGACGATTCCCGCGATCGTCGTCATCGGTTTGGCCGCGATGCTGGCGTGGCCGCGTGCGCGGCGCGCGGTTCTCCCATTCCTGCTGATCGCGGTGATCGTCGATGTCTGGCTGCCGGGCTATTACTGGAACCCGGTGCAGCCGGCGGCGTCACTGTATCCGCGCACGCCGCTCATCGACGAACTGCAGCGACTCGCGCACGGGCCGTATCGCATGGTCGGCATCGACGGGATTCTGTTTCCCGGCACGAGCGTCATCTTCGACTTTCAGGACATCCGCCAGCACGATCCCGTTGCGAATGCGTCGTATGTCAATCTGCTGACATCCCTCGGAACGTACGATCCACTTCAGTACTACGCGAAGTGGTACGACACCGGAACGCACCTGCTCGATTTTCTCAACGTGCGATGGGTCGTCACGGACGCGAACCTCGACCTGGCCGACCGTGAGCGATATCGCGAGGCGTACCGCGGCGCCGATGGGCGGATCTACGAGAACCGTGACGTTCTGCCGCGATTCTTTGCGGTCAGGCGTGCGATGGTCGCGCGAGACCCTGCGACCACGATCGGCATCCTCGTCAAACT
>DASVHS010000318.1:0-2850 GCA_036382495.1 Thermoanaerobaculia bacterium
TCTCGGTGACGTAGCGCAGGTTCTTCTCCACCCAGTCGCGGTTGCGCAAAGCACCTTCGTCGGCGATCGGAACGACTTTCACGTTCCGCGAGCCGGTGCCATCGGCATTCGGGCCGACGGTGATCTCGATGATGCGATCGGACGTGCGCTCGAACCGGCTGTATAGATTTTCCGGATACTTCAGATCCTTGCCGTCGACAGCGAGCAGGTACTCGCCCTCGACGACGTCGACACCCGGCTCAGTGAGGGGCGAGCGCAGTTCCGGGTTCCAGTTCAATCCGCCGTACACCTTCGCGAACCGGTATCGGCCGTTCTCGACTTTGTAGTCCGCGCCGAGCAGGCCGCCGGGAATGGTTTCCGTTTCGGCGAGCGTGTCACCGCCGCCAAGACGGTGATGACCGACGGACAACTCGCTCGACATCCACTGCATGACGCGGTTGAGGTCCTGACGGACGGCGACATCCGGGAGGAACGCCGAGTACTTCGCCTTTGCCGCGTTCCAGTCGACGCCGTGCATGTTCGGGTCGTAGAAATAATCGCGATTGATGCGCCAGCCCTCGTTGAAGATCTGCTTCCACTCGGCGATCGGATCGATCTTCACTTCGATCTTGTCGACCGGCAGCTTGTACTTCGCGACATCGATCTTGTCGCCGAGGTCGGAGATGGAGTAGCTGTCTTTGATTTTGACGAGGACGCGTTTGCCGTCGCGCGACACGTCGAATCCATCGGCCTTGTCGAGCAGCGTTTCTTCTTTCTTCTTCGTCAGGTCGTAACGCGCGATCGCGCCCTGCTCGTCGGAGCCGAACCGGTTCGCGCCGCCGCTCTGCTTGAGATAGAGCAACTGACCCGTCTTCCCGATCTGCAGATTCGAGTAGACAGCGGGATCGAGCGGAAGCGCCTGGATGCGCTGGTTGAGCCGGTCGAAATCGATCGCCACGACAACCGGCTTCTTCGCCGGTTCATCTTTTTTCTTTTCGGCGTCCGTCTTGGTTGCGTCCACATCGGCCTTGGCGGCCGCTTCTTCGTCGCTCTCTTTAGCGAGCGGCGAGACAACGCCCTTCGGCAAAACGGCCAGATAGATCTCATTGACCGAGCGCACGTCCGCATTCGACTGCGAGAACCAGTCATCGACCGGACCGGCGTCGGTCGACGCGACGAAATAGAGGTACTTCCCGTTCGGATCGAACAGCGGCTCGCGCGCGTCGACGAATCCGTCCGTCACCTGGAACGATTTCTTCTGATCGGTCGAGTAGACGTACACCGACTGCATGTTCGTCATGCCGATGCGCGTGTACGCGAGCCATTTCGAATCCGGCGACCAGTTGTGATCGAGGATCTTGCCGGGACGATAGAGCGGGTTCGTCGAGATCTTCGTCGACGTGCCGCTCGTGACATCGAGCACGTACAGCGAATGCGAGTTGTCGCTGTAGCTGATCTTGGCACCGTCCGGCGACCACTTCGGATCGTCGTAGAAGCCGGCGCCTTCGACTTTGATCTTGCGCGTAACGCCGTGGCCGTCCTGCGGCGCGATGCGTAACTCGTACTCGCCCGTTTCATCAGTGAAGTACGCGAGCGACTTGCCGTCGGGCGACCAGATCGGACTGCGGTCGTTCGCGGCGACCGACTGCGTCACGTTGCGATCGTCGCCCTTCTCCATCGGCACCGTGATCACTTCGCCGCGGAACTCGAGCGCCGCGCGCGCGCCGCTCGGCGAAATCGACGCGTTGCGAATGTACTTTGCGCCCTTCACATAGCGCGGCCGCGTCTCCACGAGATCCGCGGCAACGCCGATCTTCAAGCGCGCTTCCTTCTTCGACAAAGGATCGAGCGTGTGGAGATACCCGGCCTGCTCGAAAATGATTTTCCCCGCGCCGGCCGTGGCGTTGAGGATTGGAAAATCGGTGAATGAGGTCAGCGCCGTGACCTGCTTCGTCTTCGGATCGTACGAGAAGAGATTGAACTCACCGTTGCGATCGGAGCGGAAGTAGACGCGATCGCCCATCCACATCGGATCGGTGTCGTTGCAGCGCGTTGACGGCTGCGGAATCTGTTCGACGGCGTACGTCGATGTGTCGAACACCATCAGCCGCGACGCGCTGCCGCCGCGATAGTGCTTCCACTCGCGGAACGCTTCGCCGACGGGCAGATAAACCATCTTCTTCCCGTCCGGCGAAAACACGGCCTTCGCCGCGTGCGGGATCGGCAGCTTCGTCACCGGGCCGCCATCGACGGGAACGGTGAACAGCTGCAGATAGCGGCGCGTAAAGACGTCGCGCGGTGAAGTGAACAGAACCGCGCTGCCGTCAGGCGTGAATCCAAGTGTCGTGTCTGCGTTCGGGTGCCAGGTCAGACGCTTCGGCACGCCACCCGTCGCCGGAACAACGTAAACGTCCGTGTTGCCGTCGTACTGCCCGGTGAACGCGATCATCGATCCGTCGGGAGAGAACTTCGGTCCCGATTCGACGCCGGGATGCGACGTCAATCGCCGTACGTTCGTCCCGTCGGCATTCGCGACCCAGAGATCGTTCGCGTAGGCGAATGCAATCTCGTTGGCGGAGATCGCTGGGTCAGTCAGCAGGCGGGTGTCCGTGATGCTCACGGCGAAAATAGGGGCCGTTACAAGGAACAAAACGAGTGCGATTCGTTTCATAAGCGGGAGAGTCTATCAATTCAGATATAGTCACCGGCCTCAACCTAAAGGAGCAGGTTATGGACGTGCGCAACACGCGCGAACAATCGTCTCCGGTGGCCGCGGTGTCGGAGAATCTCAACCCGTACGACATCGCCCAGCAGCAGTTCGACACGGCCGCGCAGTACGTCGCGGATCTGCCCGATGGTCTGCGCACATTT
>DASVHS010000319.1:0-3877 GCA_036382495.1 Thermoanaerobaculia bacterium
CGCGAGGATCAGTTTCAATCCCCGCGCGCGGGCGATGCGCGTGACGTTCGGCCAGATCTCCGTCTCCATCGTCGCGAATACGCGCGGCTTGTGATGTTCGAGGAATCGCCGGACCGCAAACGAGAAGTCGAACGGGAAGTAGGTGACGGTGGCATCGGGATAGAGACGCCGCGCCTGCGCCTGGCCGGTGATCGTCGTGGTCGTCATGACGATCGAAGTCCCCGGCCGAATCCGGAGAATCTCCGTCACGACCGGCCGCGCCGCGATCGCCTCGCCGACCGATACCGCATGGATCCAGAGGTCATGCTCGTCCTTGCGGCTCCGGTAAAACCCCATCCGCTCCGGAAAGTTGGAGAGGTACTTTCCCCGGAGGAACCCGGTGAAGAGGAAGAACGGCAGGCTGATGAGGAACGCGAGGTACAGAAGTACCTCGTACACGACGAACATGGCCGCGAATCATAGCGGCGATGTCATCCCGAGCGTAGCGAGGGACCTGGGCTGGGCGTGGGGAGGCCGGACCGCCCTCCACATGGGGTCCCTCGCTCACGCTCGGGATGACATCCGGTGACGTATAGTTATCGCGCACACTCCGAATGTCCGACAAAGTCATCGTCGTTGGTCTCATCCTCCCTGATCTGACGCGTACGGTCGCCGAAGAGCACCTCGAAGAACTCACAAAGTTGATCGAGACGGCCGGCTCCTCCATCGTGCACAGCGTCCTTGCGAAGCGTCCCAAGCCTGACCCGACCACGTTCATCGGCAGCGGCAAGGCCGAGGAGGTGAAGTCGCTGGCGAAGAAGCACAAGGCGACTCTGGTCGTATTCGACGACGACCTTTCGCCGGCGCAGGTGCGCAACCTCGAGAAGATCATCGAGGTGCCGGTCATCGACCGCAGCGGATTGATCCTCGACATCTTTGCTCGACGTGCGCGCAGCCGCGAGTCGCGCACGCAGACCGAGCTCGCGCAGCTCGAGTACATGCTGCCGCGGCTGACACGTCAGTGGTCGCATCTTTCGCGGCAGGGCGCCGGCGCCGGTGCGAAGCGTGGCGTCGGCGAAACGCAGCTCGAGCTCGACCGCCGCATCGTCCGCACGCGCATCAGCCGCCTCAAGGACGATCTGCGCAAGATCGAGAAGACCCGCGAGACGCAGCGCAAGTCGCGCGATTCGACGTTCACCGTCGCGCTGGTCGGCTACACGAACGCCGGCAAGTCGACGCTGTTCAACCGTCTGACTCAGGGCAAGGCGATCGCCGTCGACAAGCTGTTCGCGACGCTCGACGCCAAGACGCAGCGCGCCGCCTTCTCGACTCCGACCGAGACGGTGATCATCGACACCGTCGGATTTATCCGCAAGCTTCCCCACCACCTCGTGGCCTCGTTTCGTTCGACGATGGAGGAGGCGGTCGCCGCCGATCTCGTTCTGCACGTCATCGATGCCAGTCATCCCCAATTCACCGAGCAGCGCGAAATCGGCCAGGAGGTCCTCAACGACCTCGGCGTCGACCCTGATCGCGTCGTCGAGGTCTACAACAAGGTGGACCGCATCGAAGAGCACTTCATGCGACCGCGCCGCAAAGGTGCCGCGATCGTTTCCGCCTTGACCGGCGACGGGGTCGACTTTCTCATCGACATGATCCGCGCCCGCGAGCGCGCCGGCGGCGAGTTGATGCGGATCGAAGTGCCGCACGAAGCGTCGCGCGTCGCCGCCCGGCTCCACGAAGTCGGCGAGGTCTACGATCAGAAAGTTACGGATCGGGGCACAATCTTTCGTGCGTGGGTGCCGGAATCTGCCGTACACTTCTTCCAGCCGTACTCGGCAGAAGATTTGCTCGAGACGCAAGCGAAGTAACGCAATGATTTCTACCTATCACTCGACATTCCGTCCGGGGCCGTCACTCATACGCCTCCGGAAAATACCTAGTTGCACGCCGAAAGGATGCGCGCCATGAGCTCCGTACAGATCTCTGACGAACCCCCGTCCGCCTCACCACTGGCACAACCCTCCCCGTCCCCTCAGAAAAAAAATCATCTCGATACCTACCGCCGCAACCGGGAGCGGCTCTTTCCCGACGTCTCCGACGAGCAGTGGAACGATTGGAAGTGGCAGCAGAAAAATCGTGTAACCACTCTCGAACAGATCACGCAGCTGTTCTCGATCGACGAGTTCTCGACAGCGCGGATGACGGAGATCTTCGAGCTCTATCGAACGGCCATCACTCCGTACTACCTCTGCCTCATCGACTTCGAAAATCCGGCCGACCCGCTGCGCGTGCAGTCAGTGCCCCATCCGGACGAAGCGATGAATCCCGGCGAACTCGTTTGGGATCCGCTCAATGAAGAAGGCGACTCGCCGGTCACAGGCATCGTTCACCGGTATCCCGATCGATGCCTCTTCCTCGTCACGTCGTATTGCCCGCTGTACTGCCGTTACTGCACACGCAAACGCAAATGGGTCGACGAAGACGGCACGACCGGCCAGCGCAAGATCGAGCTGATGATCCAGTACGTCGCCGAACATCCCGAGATCCGCGACGTCATCGTCAGCGGCGGCGATCCGCTTTCTCTTTCGCTCAACTACCTCGAGAAGATCCTGGCCGGACTCCGGGCGATCCCGCACGTCGAGATCATCCGCTTCGGCTCACGCGTCCCCGTCTTCCTGCCCCAGCGCATCGACGCGGAGCTCACGGCGGTCCTCGAGAAGTACCACCCGATCTGGATCAACACACACTTCAATCACCCGAACGAGATCACGCCGGAGGCCGCGGCGGCCTGCGACCGCCTGCTGCGCGCCGGAATCCCGGTGAACAACCAGGCCGTGCTGCTGCGCGGCGTCAACGATTGCGCGTACACGATGCGCGATCTCGTGCAGGGGCTGATGAAGATCCGCGTGCGTCCTTACTACCTCTATCTCTGCGATCAGGTGATGGGCGCGGAACACTTCCGCACGTCGGTCGGCGAAGGCATCGAGATCATGGAGTTCCTGCGCGGTCACACGTCAGGGCTGGCCGTCCCGCAGTTCGTGATGGACGCCCCGGGCGGTGGCGGCAAGATCCCGCTGATGCCGAACTACGTCCTGGGCCATTACGGCGACTCGATCGTCTATCGCAACTTCGAGGGCGTCATCGGCCGCTATGACGACATTGCGCGTCAGCCGCATCACTGCGATCGATGCAGCGACCGCGAGTCGATTCCGGAGCGTGGCATCGCCAAGCTTCTGAATCGCACAGCCGATCGCTTCGAGCCGCAGCCGGTGCGCGACATTCCCAAGGGAGTGAAGATCAAGCCGCGACGAACTACAACTGATTGATGCGCGAGCGGCCCTCCCAGATCCCTCGCCGTCTTCGCGGCTCAGGATGACATGCGGATCGGTCTCACCTTCAACTTGAAGCCGCCCGGCGCGACGGGCGACCGGTTCGAGGAATTCGATTCCGAGGAGACGATCGTCGCGCTCGAAGGAGCGATGCGTGCGTACGGGCACGAGCCGGTGCGTCTCGGCTGGGGCGAACCGATGCTCGATGCGCTCGCTCGCGAGCGCGTGGACGGCGTCTTCAATCTCGCCGAGGGCATCGGCGGCCGCGGACGCGAGTCGCAGGTGCCGGCAGTGCTGGAAATGTACGGGATTCCGTGCACTGCGTCGTCCGCTCTCTCGATCGGATTGACGCTGGACAAGGCGCTGGCGAAGACGGTGGCGAAGGCGGCGGGGATTGCGACTGCGCCGTTTCGGATCGCAGATCGCGGATCGCAGATCGCAGGAGGGTTGAGATTTCCGTTGTTCGCAAAACCTTGCAACGAAGGGTCATCGATGGGGATCACCGCTGCGTCGTACTGTGCGGATGAAGTCGCGTTGCAGAACGCGATCGATCATTTGTCGCAGTA
>DASVHS010000320.1:0-23885 GCA_036382495.1 Thermoanaerobaculia bacterium
CCCAGGATGACGAAAACATGTACGTTCGCGTCAAGGCGGCCGAGGTACTGAGCAATATCCGTCCGCAATGATGATTCGCCGTTCTCTCTCCGCCGGTCTGATCCTTCTCTGCGCCGCTACCGCGCGCGCGGAGCTGTCGTCGACCGAGCGCATCACCCGCGAGGTGCCCATCCTCCTCGGCGGCTCGTTCGCGGTTGATAACCCGGTCGGCGATATCGAGATCGTCGGCACGGACGACACGAAAGTCGTGTTCACGGCGGAGAAGTCCGTGCGCGCGATGGACAAAGCGTCGCTCGACGAAGGAAACGAACAGACGCGGGTCGCGCTCGGCGGCGACGGACGCGTTCGCATTGTCAGGACGCTGATTCCGGCGATGCACAGCGGCCGCTGGACGAGCGGCATGCGCTACGTGATCAAAGTTCCGCGCACGGTGAATCTCAATGTGACGTCGGACACGTTGAGTCGCATCCACATCTCCGACATGCGCGCGACGGTATTCGTCAAGAGCTTCAATGGCCTCGTCACACTCGAGCGATTGACCGGAACCTGCACGGTCGGCGCGGCGAACAGCAACATCCTCTACATCGCGCCCAACAACGGGATGGGCGACGCCGCTCTCGTCTCGATCAACGGAAACATCGAAGTGCACGCGGCAGCGGGCTCGCGCTTCCGATGGGAAGGCTCGACAATCAAGGGAGACCTGCGCACGACATTTACCGTTCAAGGTGCATTCCTTGGCGCGCGTTTCCGAGGAAACATCAACGGCGATGGCGGCCCGCTGATCAGCACCCGATCGTTCAATGGAACGGTTCTGCTCCTGCAGAACGGGACGAAAGTCGCGAATGCGAAGTCTGTGCGTCCGGGGCCGGGTGGTGAAAGCGGTCCGGAGCCGCGGCAAGTCGTGGACCGTCCGCTCAATCTCCTCACCGTCAGCAGCTCCTTCCGGTACGAGACGAACCTCGGCAACATCATCATCGGTCAGGTTCACGGCAACGCTGACCTGACCACTGGCGCGGGTGAAGTGGCGCTGGGCTCCGTGTTCGGAAACTGCCAGGTCGTTTCACGAGGCGGCCCGCTGAATCTCGGGGATATCGCCGGAACTTTGACGGCACGAACCGAGGCCGGCGACGTCGTCGTTCAATCCGCGCAGAAGGGTGGGACGATCATCACCGGCGGCGGCACGATTCGCGTCTTCCACACGGGCGGCGACACGACGCTGAAGTCAGGCGGCGGCGACGTCATCGTGAGGCAGGCCGACGGACCGATCAACGCCGAGACGCAGTCGGGCGACATCACGATCGACGTCGATCTCGACTCGAAGACCGAGAAGATCACGGCGAAAACGGCGAAGGGCAACGTCATGATCAACGTACCCGCGACGTTCGCCGCCGACATCGATGCGACCGTCATCACGTCCGATACCGATGTGAACAACATCAACTCCGACTTCGAAGGACTGCAGGTCCGCCGCGAGCAGATCGGCGGCAAGGTCAAGATCCGCGCGACGGGAAAGCTCAATGGCGGCGGTGAGCGCCTCGAGCTGTACGCCGAAGACGGCGGGATCCAGATCAACACGCACGCCGGTCCACCCAGCCAGTAACGGGCAACGGGCAACAGACAACTCTCTCTGCTACCATCCGCGTCCCAGATCAATTAAGGGGGAAACCTTGAGACATTTTTTCCACGCCACGCTCGTCGTTCTGATCGCGTTCGGTATGAACGCACAGACAATGACGACCACGAGCAGCACGACGAAGAAGAAGACGACCACGACGACGAAGAAGACGTCGAGCAAGGAGAAATCGATGGCTAACGAAGACAAGGTCGCCGTGCTTCACACGGGTGACGGCGATATCACGATCCGCTTTTTCCCGGACGTCGCGCCGAACCACGTCAAGAATTTCATCACGCTCGCAGAGAAGGGTTTTTACAACGGAACGAAGTTCCATCGCGTGATTCCAGGCTTTATGGTCCAGGGCGGCGATCCGAACACGAAGACCGACAACACGTCGACGTGGGGAACGGGCGGCTCGGGATCGAACGTCAAGGCGGAGTTCAACAAGATTCCGCACAAGCGCGGTATCGTATCGATGGCACGTTCGGCAAGTCCTGACAGCGCATCGTCGCAGTTCTTCATCGTCGTCAAAGACTCACCGTTCCTCGACAACCAGTACACAGTGTTCGGACAGGTCACGAGCGGGATGGACGTCGCTGACAAGATCGTGAATGGACAGCGCGATGCGAGTGACAGGCCGAACAAGCCGGTTGCGATCAAGAGCATCACCATCCGCGTGGCAACTGCCGAAGAAAAAGGGCCGAAACCGCAATAGCGTGCATTGATGCTGCATTGATGTAGATCATGCAGGTTGGCTCGCCACTTCCGTCCGAGGCGGAAGCGTTTGTGACGGAGTGGCTTGGCGAGAGGTGGTCGGCTCAGGCACTGCCCGGCGACGCCTCGGTCCGCGCGTATTTCCGCATCGCGGCTCCGGACGGGAAGACGTACATGCTTGCGTACTACCCGCCCGAGGTGCGCCCTCAGTTGAGGCGGTTCATGGCGGCGTACGAGGCGGTGTCGCCGCATGGGAGCGTGCCGGGGGTCGTCCGGCACTCGGATGCGGTGGTGGTCCAGCTCGATGTGGGCGATCGAACGCTCTACGACCTGCTCCACGACGATCGGCACGAAGGTGTGCGGCTCTATCGGGCGGCGATCGACCTGCTGGCCGGGTTCCAGCGTTCACCGGCCCGCGAGATCAACCCGGCGTTCACGCCCGGCTTTTTCCTGTCCGAGCTGGACATGACGCGCGAGTACTACGTCGAGAAGCTGATGAGCATCGACGACTCGGAGCGGCTCGAGCCGTTTTTCCGGGGCCTGGCCGAGAAAATCGCGCGACATCCATACGTCTTATGTCATCGCGATTTTCATGGTCAGAATATACACGTAGTTAATGGCACCCTTTACCTGATCGATTATCAGGATCTCCGTCTGGGGCCGGACACGTATGACCTCGCGTCGCTGCTGCGTGACCGCGGCGTGGCCCGGCTGATCGGCGAAGAAACGGAGCTCGAGCTCGTCGATTACTATGCGCAATGTTCCGGAGCGCCGGCCGGGGTGCGCCGGCGTTACTTCGAGACGCTCCTGCAGCGCTCGATCAAGATCCTGGGCACGTTCGCGAAGCAGCCCATCGTCCGCGGCCGCATGCACTACCTCGAATTCATCCCGCCGACGCTGGAGAGCATCCGGCGCTGTCTCGAGGAATTGCCCGAGTTTGGGGCGCTTTCCGATCTGATGCCGATGAATTTCTCGATGGAGCGAGCCCGCGGGCGCGCCGAGTCATTGAAGGAGACGTAGTTCCATGGCAAAACACAAGATCACGCTTCTGCCCGGCGACGGCATCGGCCCCGAGGTGACGGCGTCGGTCGTGACGATCATCGAGTGCGCGGGCGTGGACGTGGAGTGGGAGAAGTATTTCGTCGGCGCGGAGGCTGTGGCGCGGTTCGGCGATCCGCTGCCGCAGGAGGTCCTCGACTCGATTCTCCGAAACAAGGTGGCGCTCAAGGGACCGGTGACGACTCCGGTCGGGACCGGATTCGCGTCGATCAATGTGCGGCTGCGGAAGACGCTCGACCTCTACGCGAACCTGCGTCCCGTGAAGACGCTACCGAACATCAAGTCGCGCTACGACGACATCGACCTCATCGTGGTCCGCGAGAACACCGAGAGTCTTTACGCGGGACTCGAGCACGAGGTCGTGCCCGGCGTCGTCGAGTCGATCAAGATCATCACGGAAAAGGCTTCGACGCGCATCGCGAAATTTGCGTTCGACTACGCCGTCACTCACGGGCGTAAGCGCGTGACCGCCGTCCACAAGGCCAACATCATGAAGTTGTCCGACGGCCTGTTCCTGAAATGCCACCGGGAGATGTCGAAGAATTATCCGAACATCCTTGCGGACGACCGGATCGTCGACAACCTCTGCATGCAGCTCGTGATGAACCCGAACCAGTTCGACGTCCTTCTCCTCGAGAATCTGTACGGCGATATCGTCTCCGACCTCACCGCCGGCCTCGTCGGCGGCCTCGGCGTCGTCGGAGGAGCGAACATCGGCATCAACGGCGCCGTATTCGAAGCCGTGCACGGAAGCGCGCCCGACATCGCCGGTCAGAACAAGGCCAATCCACTGGCGTTGCTCCAGAGCGCCGTGATGATGCTGCAGCACATCGGCGAGATGGACGCAGCCAGGCGGATCCACAACGCAATCCTCAAAATTCTCGAGTCCGGGCCGGAACATCGGACTTCCGACATCGGCGGTACTGGCCATACGTCCGACTTCACGACATCCATCTGCGCCGCATTGCGCAAAGGAACGCACTAGAAACAGAGCGCAGAGGGCGGAGCGCAGAGGGCAGATGCCAACTCAATCGTTTCTCCTGCGCTCCGCCCTCTGCGCTCTGCGCTCTGATGTATGAAGCCCGACTTCGAACCGCCGTTCGTGAAAGGAATCGATCACTTCAACGCGCTCGAATTCTGGGAGTCGCATGAGGCGTGGGAAGAGTTGTGGCTTGCGGCGGAATCCGATCTCGATCAATTTCTTCAGGGATTGATTCAGGTTGCCGCGGCCTACCACCATCTCAAGCGGGGGACGTTCCGCGGCGGCGTGCGGTTGTTCGATTCGGGATTAGCCCGGCTCTCGAAATTTCCGGCGGAGACGTGCGGCATTGACCGCGGCGAGGTGGAACGTGCTGCGCACTCGCACCGGGAGTGGGCTGCCGAGCGCCTCACACGTAACGAGACGGCGGCGCGTCTTGCGCCGGACGCATACCCGAAAATCCATGTCGTTGGCAAGGTCTCGCCTCCGATCGAACCGTGGTGAAATTGACGCGCGCGCGTTCGAGATCAAGATACAATCGCCAGCGCACTTCATCCCCCGACAAAAAAGAGCCGCACGGTGAGGAGTTATGCAGGATAACGACGCGCGGGATCGTGAGCTTCTGGGTGCCCTGCAGGGAGACATGCCGCTGGTCTCCACTCCATTTGCTGTTGTCGGTCAACAGATCGACATGTCGGAAAAAGAAGTCATCAAGCGCGCCGAGAAGTTGAAGCACGACGGTGTCGTCCGGCAGATCAGCGCTCACTTCGATCTGCGCGCCCTCGGATATAGGTCGTGCCTCGTTGCCGCGCGCGTGAAGCCCGAGCGCATCGATGAGGCGGCGGCGATCATCAACGGCCACCCCGGCGTCACTCAGAATTACAAGCGGAACAACGATTTCAACCTCTGGTTCACCGTCGCCGTTGCGCCATCATCGAAGCTCGGTCTCGAGCGCACGATCGAGGTCCTGGGCGAGGAAGCGGAATGCGACGTGGTGCGCCCGCTCCCGACGCTGAAGCTGTACAAGAGCAGCAGCGCTGACGGCCAGGAGTCGCACGGCAACGACAGCGAGCCGCACACCGACTTCACGCAGTTCACGCAGGCAGAGGTCGAGGCGATCCGGATTCTGCAACGCGACCTGCCTCTGCAGCCGCGGCCCTTCGACGCACTGGCACGCACGGCGGGGATCTCGGTCGACGAGTTGATGGCCACCGCACGCTCGCTGCAGAAGCGAGGTCACATTCGCCGCTTCGGTGCTTCGGTTCATTCGCGCAAGGTCGGAATTCTCGCCACGGCGATGGGCGTGTGGAACGTGCCCGCAGAACGCGCCGACGAAGTTGGCGCGCAGCTTTCGCAACATCGAGCGGTGTCGCACTGCTACCTCCGGCCGGTGTACGCCGATTGGCCGTACAACGTGTACACGACGGTTCATGGACGCTCGGTCGATGAATGCGAGTCGATCATCAACGACCTCGCGGCCGACACCGGTATCAGCGACAAGCGCGCGCTCTATCCGACGAAGGAGTACAAGAAGGCGCGGATCAACTTCTTCTCCCGCGAGGCCGACGAATGGGAGTCGGCGCGCACGTCCCGTCAAACTGCCGCAGCCTCGGCGTCCTGAGAGCAGAAAATTTTGACGCGGTCCGCAGCGGTCAGCGGTCACTAACTCTCACACGTCGCATCACTTACGCCGCGCTTCCGACGCGGAACCATCGTTGAATCATGCCGTGCGCATGGATAACGACGATGATTTCATTCGCGATTTCGACAACAGTCTCCCTCTGCGCGGAGGGGAGCTCAACGGCTGGGAATCTGTCGTGTTCGAGCTTGCTGACGAAGACGACGTCGCGGAGTGAACTACTTTTTCTCGGTCTGCTCCACGGCCGCCATCGCGCCCTGGAAGCCGATCTTCGAGTGCGTGCCGTCACAGAACGGCTTGGTCGTCGATCCGCCGCAGCGGCAAAGCGCTGCTTTCTTCTTTGGAATCTCCAGTCCGTTCATGTCAGTGAGTATGAAGTCGCCTTCGACGATGTACGGACCGTTGTCCTTGATCTTGATCGTGACACTCATCCCGGTACTGCCTCCTCAGAACATTGGATTCTCCGCGTGATGATGGAACTCCCAGTTGTACTTGTATCCCGGGAAGTCCACCGGCACCACGTAATCGACGTCCACTGTGATGTTGTTGTTGGTGCGGTGAATCTTGACGTCGTCCTGCGTCACCGGCAGGTTATCGTCCTCGGCCTTTCGCAAGATCGCGGCCATGATTCGATCATCGCTGCGCATGCCGCCGGCTTTGGCCTGATCGATGACCTCCTGCCGCAGCTCTGCCGCTCGAACTTTGATGGGGACCAGTTTCCAGGCGATGAAAATGCCGATGGCCATCAGTACCAGGCCGAAGAGGCATCCCATCTGCCCCTCACCCCGCTCACTCCGCTTCCGTCGACGCATAGCACCTCCGCTTTCCGCTGAGAGTAACAGGTCACTCAATGCATTTGAAGATACGGTTGAGGCCCCCGGCCCCCGGCGCGCTCTTCGGGCTGGAAACGCTCGACGCCCGTGCCGCGTTTTCGGAGTCGGGCACGCGGGAGGACCAGAGAATCATTCGCGCGCGTCCGACGACGAGAGTGCGCGGCAGCGTGCCCCAGCGACGGCTGTCCAGCGAGTCCTCGCGGTTGTCGCCCATGACGAAGTAGGAACCGGCCGGAACGAGCTGCGCGGGAATCGCGCCGGTCGCGGCCTGTCGCAGGAGATACGGCTCGGCGATCGTGCGCTCGCCAATTCGAACGCGACCGTCCCGGCTGTCGATGAGATCACCCGGCACTGCGATGATGCGTTTCACGAGGAGCTCGGACGCATCGGCCGGGGAGCGGAACACGATCACATCACCGTGCCGGGGCTCGGACCATCGATACGGCAGGACGAGGATGTGATCTCCGATCTGGAGTGCCGGCATCATCGACGCCGATGGGATCGAATCGATGCTGACCGCGGCGCGCACACCCGCGGCCAGGGCAACGGCAATCAGGAGCGGCTCGGCGATCAGACGGACGACGGACTTCTGGTGCCCTGGCATCAACACTGTTCAAACGAATGAGGTCGGGGGAAAGTTCCGGTTCAGCCCGTCGTGGCGTGAATCGTGTCGCGGGTGACGGCCGGCGAATCACCGTTGCCGGCGCTGACCACGTACACGGGCATCTTCTGCTGAAGGCCCTTCAACGCGAATTCGCCGAGGGACTCGGTCTGGAAGCTGCCGACGATGCGGTCGAGGGTGTTCTGCGAGATCACCAGCTGTCCCGGTTTGGCAACGCCGCTCTCGAGGCGTGAGGCGATGTTCACCGCGCTGCCGAGGACCGTGTAATCGACGCGTTTCTCGGTACCGACGTTGCCGACGACCGCCGGTCCGCTGTTCACGCCGACGCGTATGCGCACCTCGGGAAGGCCTTGTTTCGCGCGCTCCGCGTTCCATTCGCCGACGAGGCGCTGCAGCATCAGGCCGGTGAGCACGGCGCGGTCGGCGTGGTCTTCCTGAGGGATCGGCGCGCCGAAGAACGCCATCACTGCGTCGCCGATGAATTTGTCGAGCGTTCCGCCGTACGCGAAGATCGACTCCACGGCGTGCGAGAAGAAGTGCGAAAGAAATTCTGCGACCTCTTCCGGCTTCTGTGTCTCGGAAACCGTCGTGAATCCCGAAATATCCGCGAAGAGAATCGACACGTCCACCGTGCGGATCTCGGCTTCATTGGTCGAGATCACACCTTTGACGATCTCGTCGACGACGGCCGGCGAGTGATATCGCTCCATGCGTGAGCGGATTTTCTGCTCCTGCTCGAATTTCTCGTTGAGCTGAGCGCGCTCGATACCGACGGCGGCGAAGTTTGCGAGCGCCGTGATCAGGTCGAGGTCCTCTTCCGTGAACCGTCCGACGTGAATCCGCGAGTCGACCTGCACGGCGCCGATCACGCGATTGCGGTTCCAGAGCGGCACGCACATCGCGGAACGAATGCCATGGATCGCGATCGACTTTCCGCCGAGGAGCCTGGCGTCCTCGAGCGCGTTGGATGTCATGAGAGCGACCTGCTGCTCGGCCACCATCTTCAGGATCGTGCGTGAGATGGGGATGTCCTGCTGCTCCGCATCGTCGAGAAACTTCGTCAGCTTCGGGACCGGGTTGCCCTGTTCGTCGAAGAGAAGGATCAATCCGCGCTCGACGGGCAGGTAGCGGAAGATCATGTCCATCACCGTCTGAAGCAGCGAATTCAGGTCGTCGGTCTGCAGCATCGCCTTCGCGACCTGCACGAGGACCTGGAAGATCTTGTCGCGCGTGACTCCCGGCGCCGGTTTGCTTCCCGGCTCCGAAGGCTTCCTCACCTGTTGCTGATCCGAGATGTCCAGGCCGAACTCGGAGTTGAAATCCGAGATCCGGCGGATGACGGTTCCGGATGCGTTCTCGAACATCGAGTCGCCCGAGAAGTCGACGGCCGGGATCGCCTTCACGTCGATCTGCACGGAGCCGACGTGAATCGCGTCGCCCGAATTCACCTGCGCTTCGGTGACGAGGGTTCCGTTGACCTTCACGCCGTTGGTCGACTTCAGGTCGATGATCCACCACGCGTTGTCGCGTGGCTCGAACCGCGCGTGCTTCCGCGACACCGACGGGTGATTGAGGATCAGGTCATTCCCCTCGGTCCGCCCGATCGAGAGCGGTCCCTTGAGATCCAGGATCCTGGGGACGCCGAGATCGACATAGTGGATCTGGAGCTGATCGGTCATGACGAGTTTCGGAATTATAGACTGGTCGCTAACGGCGGACTGAGCGCCGGCGCGAGGAGTCGGGCATCGAAATCGTCAGGCGCGGCGCCCCGGTGGCGCCAATGCTGACCGTTGCGGCGCTGGCGAACGTCGCTCCTCCGGCGTACGACGTAATGTAGCGACCGGCGGGATCGTCCGCGAGGAACCGGTAACTGCCCGGAATCAGAGTGATCTGAAAGCTGCCATCCGGAGCCGTGGTCACGGTCGCGACCCGGTTCTGCGACGAATCGAGTGCGCTGACTTCGACCCCGCCGATCGGTTGATGCGATTCGTCGACAACGCTGCCGATGACGAGGGTTCCCCGGCTGAGGCTGAAGTTCGCGGTTGTTTCGTCGTCCACATTCACAGCGATGGGATTCTCCCCGTCGAAGCTCGCTGCCCCTCCCACGTATCCAGGCGCGTACCGAAGCTGCGGATCTGCGGCGACCAGGCGATAGGAACCTGCGGGCAGCACCATTCGATAAGTGCCGTCCGCCGAGGTTGTCGTGGAACCGACGAGAAAACCCGAAGAGTCATATGCCTGGATGAGCAATGCCCCGATTGCCGCGTGCGTGTTCTGGTCGATGACGGTTCCCGACACACGGCCGCCGCGCGAAAGCGTGAACGGCGTCAACGTCGACGACTGTCCGATCACCGAGGCGATTGCAACGGAGCCGGAAAAAAACTTCTGTTGCGGGTAAAACTGCGTTGCGTACACAAGCGACGGATCGAGCGCGCTGATACGAAAAGCGCCGGGTGGCAGGAGCAGCACGTATTTTCCCGACGCATCGGTCGTGACGAACGTGCGCATCGTTCCGTCCGTGTTGAAGGCGGCGACGGTGATTCCGGCGATTCCCGCGCCAGAGGTGTCGAGAACGCGACCGGTGATCAGGCCGCCGCGTTCGAGCCGAAAAACGAGATCGCTCCTGCTCTGCCCCTCGCTCACCGTAATCACCGGAGAGGTCTCAAAAGATGTCGCGCCGCCCATGAAGCCGGCCGCGAACGTGAACGAGTTGTCGGTCGCCACAAAGCGGTACGACCCGTGTGGCAGAGTGATCGAAAAATGGCCATCCGAGCCGGTGGAGACGAACGTGAAGTACTTGCCATCGCTCGAATACGCGAGGACGGAGACGTTCGCGAGCGGCACGCCGCCGGAGTCGGTGACGATGCCCGATATGCGCGAACCGATGTCGAGAAAGAAATCGATGCTCGGGATCGATTGACCCAGGTTGACCGTGACTGGATCGGCGTCCGCAAAGCTTGCCTGACCGCGAAAAAACGCCGGCGCGAACGTCCCGGCATCGTCATACGCGACGAGCTTGTACGTGCCTGGAGGAAGAACGAGCGAATAAATGCCGTCTGTGTTCGTCGTCGTGAACCCCCGACGCGTCCCCGTCAGGTTGTACGCCGCGACGGTCAAACCTCCCCGGAAGCCCAAGCTCGTGCCGACGGACCCTGACACCGTGACACCGCGCTGCAACGCGAAGTTCATCGTCACAAGCTGGTCAGTCTGGACCGCGGTCAGTGGCGATTCTTCGAATGAGGATGCGTCGTTCGCGAACTCAGTGGCGTATGTGCCGGCGGGGTCGTACGCAAGAACTCGATACTGTCCCGACGGTACGGCGACGGCGTAGTGGCCGGCCGCATCCGTAGTGGTGTTCGTCTGCAGAAGGCCTGACGCCTTATACGCCGCGACGACCATCGAGCGCAGAACCGGTCCGTTCGCGGCGTCGCTGACCGTGCCGGTAATGACCTGCCCGGGTGCCGCGAGGGCGGAAAACCCAAGAACCAGCGCGATCAGTGTTCGTCTAACGCAACGCTCCATCGGCGATTGTCGGGTCATTTTGTTGTCTGGTGATTGGGCTGGCCAACGCGGCAGTATCGCCTAGAATTGCAGCCAGAAACACATGAAGCCTTTTTCTCGATTGTCGCTTCGGACGAGACTCGCGCTGGTGATGACTGCGGTCCTGGCCGTCATCACGCTGTCGATCTTTATTTATATGCCTTCGCGTCTCGAGCGCCAGGCCTTCAATGCCCTCATGCAGAAGGTCGCCGCCCTCGGCGAGATGACCGCCGTCACGCTTGCGCCTCAACTCGAAGAGCACGACCGCACCGGTGTCGCGGAGGCGTTGACCGCGGTGCGGCGGAACCCCGACCTCGTCTTCCTCGTCGTCGAGGATGAGAATGGCGAGCGTTTCTCGACATTCAGCGACCTCCTCGCAGACGAAAGCGACTACAAGCACATCGACATGCATCTGATCGGAGAGGGCTCGCTGCTTTCTCCGCAGTCCGACGCAAGCGGGAGGCGTGAGGGCGTCGGAGGTCTCTCGGCTAAGGGCGACATTTTCGTCACGCGCACGCCGATCCGCTGGCTCGGCAAACAGGTCGGTACGCTCTACCTCGGCTTCACGACAGAACGAGTCCACGAAGACATCGCTCGCGGACGCGCCACCATCGCGTTCGCGACGCTTCTCGCCTTCGGCATCGGCGTGGCGGCTGTTTTCGGATTGAGCTCGTTCATCACCAACCCGCTGAGACGGATCGCCGAGACGACGCGGCGGATCGCCGAGGGTCAGCTCGATCAGCGCGCCGACGTTTCGACCGACGATGAGGTCGGGCAACTGGCGCGCTCGTTCAATCTCATGATCGATCGAATCGCGGCCGAGCAATGGGAACTGGAGAATCTGAACCGGGATCTGGAACGCCGCGTCGACGACCGAACGCGCGAAGTCACGGAACAGCTTGAAGAACGCAAGCGCGCCGAGGAGCGGTACCGGCTGCTCTTCGATCGAAATCTCGCCGGCGTGTACATCGCCACGACCGATTTCCGCGTCATCAGCTGCAACGACGCCTGTGCCCGCGTGTTCGGCTACGACACGGCGAATGAGTTCATCGCAGAGCTCGGGATGATCGCTTATGCATATGAGCGGGATCGCGACGCCATCGTGCGCCGTCTGCGTGAGGACGGCATTGTCACGAACGAGGAAGTCGAGCTGCGCGGTCGCGACGGCCGATCCGTCTGGGCGCTCGAGAATGTCCGTTTGATCGATTCTGCTTCCGGCGCAACACTCGAGGGCATTCTGCTCGATGTCAGCGAACGGAAGCGGGCCGAAGAGGAGATCGCGTATCGCGCGTACCACGATCCGCTGACCGATCTTCCGAACCGGGCGCTGTTCCTCGACCGGCTCACGGTCGCGATCGCGCATGCCGAGCGACAGCAGCGGTGGCTGGCGGTCCTCTTCATCGACGTCGACGACCTGAAGATGGTCAACGACACCCTCGGCCACGCCACCGGCGACGAGCTTCTCAATCGCCTGGCGGGACGGCTGAGTGACTTGATCCGGCGCGGCGACACGGTGGCGCGCGTGGGCGGCGACGAATTTCTCATCCTGCTCCCCGAGATCCGCAACGAGCACGATGCGACCGTGATCACGCAGAAGATCCTCGAGCGCGTGAGTGCGCCGTTTGTGGTCAACGGTGAGGAGTTGCACGTCACGTCGAGCATCGGCGTGTCGCTGTACCCGGGTGACGGTCTCGATGCTGACACTCTCATTCGCAACGCCGATGGCGCGATGTACCGCGTCAAGGAAAAAGGCGGCAACAACTCCCAGCTCTCCAGCCGCCTCGTCAACCGGTCGCTCGGCCGCATGTCGCTCGAACAGGAGTTGCGGAACGCCATCGACCGCGACGAGTTCCTCGTTTACTACCAGCCGCAGGTCTCGCTGACGACCGGCGAGATCCTCGGCGTGGAAGCGCTCGTTCGATGGCAGACCGCGGATGACTCGCTGGTCGAGCCGAACGCGTTCATTCCAGTCGCCGAGCACACCGGGTTGATCGGCCCGATCGGCGCCGCGGTTCTGCGAAAGTCCTGTGAGCAGTACGCGGCGTGGCAGAAAGCCGGCTTCAAACTGCCGCGGATCGGGATCAATGTCTCGGCTCGACAATTCTTTCAGCCGGACTTCACCGGCACTCTCGAACGAAGCATCAGCGACTCATGTGTGAGCCCGACTTGCATCGAGCTCGAGATCACCGAAAGCGTGGCGATGCAGAAGACCGAGCACGGGATCCGGATGCTGCGTCGGCTGCGCGACATCGGCATCACGATCGCGATCGACGATTTCGGAACCGGACAGGCATCGTTCAGTTACCTGAAGCGCTTCCCGGTCGATACCGTCAAGATCGACAAGAGTTTCGTGCGCGAGCTTTCCGAAAAGGCGAGCGACAAGTCGATCGTCATGGCCATCCTGCTGATTGCTCGCGAGCTCGGGCTGCGCACCGTCGCGGAGGGTGTCGAGAGGGCCGACCAGCGTGACTTTCTGCGGCGCCACGGCTGTGATGCGATGCAGGGGTATCTCATCAGCCGCCCCGTGCCGGCGATCGCGTTCGAGGAGCTGTTCCTCAAGCCGGGCCCGGGAAGGCTCGACGTGGCTGCGATCGCCGCCGTCTCGGCGTAGCTACATCGCCGAGCGCCGCGCCAGCTCGCTGGCCACGAGCGAGGTCGCGCGCGGGCTCTGCGTCACGCTCCAGTTCAATTCATAACCCGCAAGCGTCGTGTCCTGAGACTGGTTGAACAGGATCACCGCGCGCACGCCCCGCTGATACGTATGGTCCAGGTGATAGAAGGCCTGGCTGTACCACTCATAGATGTCGCCACCCCCACCGATCGTACCGAACTCGCTGATCATGATCGGTTTGTTGAGCTTCAGCAGAACCGGGTAAGCCTTCTCGAGAATCTGGTGGAAACTCCACCAGCGAGACCACGACGCGATCGTCCCGTAATTCAGAACGCCGACGCCGATCCAGTCCACGTATTCCGGGCCGGGGTAGTAGAACTCGAACCAGGGCATCGAAATGTGCGGCGCCCAGACCCACAGCACGTTCGTTGCGCCGAACTTCTGAAAGATGAAGTGAATGTGCTTCCAGGCCGCGATGAAGTCGTCCGGGCGGTTGCCGTTCTGCGGACCCCAGGGGTAACGATATGGATCGTTCATCTCGTGTGCGAAGCGGATGAAGATCGGTTTCTTGTATGCGGCCGCCGCTTTTGCCCACTCAACAATGTAGAAGTCATAGTCCGACCGTGCGATCGCGCGCAAAGTCGCGTATTCGCGCTCGGCCAGCGGAGGGAGGTTCGTGCGTCGCCGCTCGTCGAAGTCGACGACCCATGGTTCCCACGTAATCAGCGGAACGGAGCCCATGCGCTGGATAGACTCGACCATGCGTGTGGGGAACTGCTGGTCGGGCTTGTCTCCCCACGATGAATAGAACGAGATGATCGGGAATCGATAACGGACGCGCTCTTCGAGCTGCTCCATGCCTGCGAACGTGTTCGGGAAGCCGCCGTCATACACGCCGAACAGCATCCTCGGTGGATTCCGAAGTGCACTCATCGAGTTGAGGATCGGCTGCATCGGCTCGAGGTAATCCTTGCGCGAGCCTTTTCTGACGTTGCGAACAGCGTCGCCTTCCGCGTTCGACATCCATTGAGCCGCTCGCGTCAGGCGTTCGTTGACGGGTGCCCAGACGCTGCTGAAGACCGAACCGAACCCGATCTGAAACAGGACGCCGAGTGCAATGAGCCAGCCGAGAGCAAAGAACATGATCTGGTATCGGGTGCGCGCTTTCATTCGCGGACCTCGCTGTCGACCCACGCCGCATAAACGCGGCCGCTCATGAGAACGATGTTGATCATCAGAAACATCACCATTCCCGCCGTCACTTCTGTCGTGATCAGAACCTCGGATTCAGGAACGAAAAACAATTGCCTGATCACGGTCCACACGGTTGTGACGATCGACAACATGATGGTGAGCAGCGGAACCCGGGCCAGCGTCCAGACGTTGCCGCGGTGACGCTCCTTTCGCGTCGGGATGTACGGCACTTCCACGCCCCGAATCGCAAGGACCAATCCTCGCAGGAACACGTTCCATGAGCCGATTTTCATCAACGTTCCTCGCCAGTGCCATCCGCGCTCGCGTACAGGGTCGCATAACCATCGCTGCGTGAATCGGTAAATCACCGCGCCGAGGATGCCGATGGGAAGACCGTGCTTGAGAAAGTCGGCGAGCAGGATCACCGCGGGTTGCGCGCCGAACCACAAATAGATGAGCGGAATGGAGAGATAGATGAGCGTGGTCAGGCCAACGACGTAGTAACTGCCGATCATCAGATAGGAGATCTTCTGATGAACCGAGAGCCGCCGGAACGCGCGCGGATACTCATGAAGGAGTACGTCGTGAACGCCGCGTGACCACTTCAACTGCTGGCGCAGGAAAGAATCGAGATCGGCAGGCACAAGTCCGCGGGAGAGGACCTCGGGAACGTAGCAGGACTTCCACCCCGCGGCGTGAAGACGGATCGACGTCACGAGATCCTCGGCCAGTCCGAGGCCGTGCCCGCCGATCGAGTCGAGCGCTTTTCGCCGGAACGTGCAGTTCGCGCCGATCGCGACACTCGTTCCGGTGCCGTGCATCCCCTGCATCGTTGGTCCGTAGAACGCGAACGTCTGCTCGGCCGCGGCGCGGGCCACGAACGACTGTCGCGCGTTGTAGTACGCCTGTGCGACCTGAACGAAGCCGGCCTTTTCGTCGGCGAAGTAACCGAGCACGCGGTCTAAGAAATCAGGGAAGGGAATGTGGTCCGGGTCGAGGACGAGGATGAAGTCTTCGCTCGTCAGCTCGAGCGCCCGGTTGATCTTGCCGGCCTTGGCGCCGGGAACTCCGATGATCTCGAGATGCACCGCGCCCATCTCGCGCGCGAGCTCGGCGAACCGCGGATCGCGCGTGTCGTCGAGAAGATAAGTCGTGTGCGGATATCGAACATCACGCGCGGCTGCGAGGGTTCGGACGAACATTTCGTACGGCTCGCCCGGCGCGGAAGTCGTGAAGATCGCTACTCGAAGGCCGGGAGGAGCGTCCACCGGATCGGGTTGATCGATGTGAAAAGCGTTGTACCAGCCGATCAGCAGACGCGAAATCCCGTACCACGTCGCCGTCGAAAGGAGAACAAACAACGCGACGTTGTTGACGTGCTCGAGCCGGAACCACCACTGCCCGAAGTAAACGACGCTCTGCACGCCGAGGAAGAGAAGGACGGCGACGAGCCAGCGCTCCCAGTTTCGCACCGGTCGCGCGCGGCGATGCCGGAAGATCTCAGCGTCGTCTTGCCAGGGATGCATGAATGATGTTCGCGCGATAGAACGCGGTGACGCTGTGTTCGTAACCAAGGTCGAGCGTCATGCCGTGCGCGATGGGCACGCTCGACGTGAATCGGATTCGCCATGGCGAGTAGGAGCGATCGAAAGTCGACTGGCCGATCGACGAGGGAAACGGCTCTCGCCCCGAGTCCGGAAAGAAACTCACCGCGCGGTCGTGCGCCTGTCCGCCGTCCCCTTGCACTCTTAGCGTAGCCGTCCCGATCTGGCGCTCGATTGCCAGAATCACGCGTCCTTCAATGAGATTCTGCGGTGTCCAGTAAGGATCGTACGCACCACGATAGCTGTAGTGAAAGAAAGAACCTGAAGCGTCGAGCGTCGCCGTGATTCCGCTGACGTAGAAACGGCTGTCGCGCGTATCTCGCGCGAGTGTGGACGCGCCCGCGAACACGTTCCAGCTCACGAGTTTTCCGATCGGAAAGAGAACGTAGGCGTCCGCCGCCTTTGCCGAGTTGCGGTCGGAAAATCGATCCTGTTCGACCGTCGCGGAGGCGAGCCACGGCTCGGTACGTTGCCATCGGACCGAGATCACGTTCACGAATGGATAGAGCTTCGTTGCGTTCGACAGAATCTCGCGCCGTGAGAACGAGAGCGCAACCGAGTCGTGTGGTGCGATGCGCACGCTGGCGGCGCTTCCGCCGACGGCGTGCGTCCCGTCCGGCAGGTGGAGCACACCGATGGACGGAGTGACGGTCAGGCGGAGCGAAGGGATGACGGTCTCGTTCTGGATGACGACGAACGGCGCCGTGTGCCGTCCGCCCACATCGCTGCTCAACGACCACGCGCCCGCGCTGACATCCCAGCGAGTGAGCGGATCGGTAAACATCGAGATGCGAGCCTGCGAACGCGTCGAACGGAATGGCTGGTCGTCGTCGACGACTCCGATGTCGAATGACTCGGTCGTCGTCGATGCCGATCGCAGCTCGGTCAGCATGCGTCGCACCGCCTGCCGGTCCGGGTGGGCATTCGCGATCGCCTTCAGCTCTTGCGCCGCGGTTCGATAGTCGCCCGACCAATAAGCCGCTGTGGCTGCACCTTCCGCCGCATCGGTGTCGCGTTTCATCTTCGCAAGCAGTTGAAGGAAGAGTTGGCGTGCTTCGTGGTACCGGCCCTGCCACAGGCGCACTCGCGCCAGGCCCAGTTTCGCGTCGCGCGACCCCGGCGTATGGCGCAAGACTTCGAGATAGAGCCGCGCGGCGTCTTCGAAGTGTTTTGTCCATGCGAGCGACTGGGCACGCGACAGGAGATCCGCGTTGTCCGCACCGGCAGCGGAAACGGTGAGCGCAGCGAGCATGACCGCGACAACAGTGAGAGCGCAGCGAGTCATCGGGACGTGAGATGGAGGGTACGTGATCCGCTGCCCGCAGCGAAATGCCAATGTCTTCAATCACGTATAATCGGCCCTCGTCCAGCAGGCAGAGATTCATCCGCACAAATGAGCGAACAAGCGACGGCTACGAGTGTCGTTTCATCAAACCCGCTCGTCGTTCGGGCGGTCCTCCGCACCGATGTGGGACGTGTTCGCTCGGGGAATCAGGATTTCGGGAGCGTCACCACCCCCGCTGAGGAGGGAGGTCATTCCGGAGAGCGACTGCTGATCGTCGCCGACGGAATGGGCGGCCATCGCGGTGGTGCCACCGCGTCGCGCATCGCCGGAGAGACCGTCAAGTCCCAGTACGACGGGAGCGGAACCGAAGACATCGCCGCCGCGCTCCGCGATGCATTGACTCGCGCCAACAGCCGTATTTTCAACGAGGCCCAGACCAACGCCGACCTGCGGGGGATGGGGACGACGACGTCGGTGCTGCTGGTGCGAGGGAACCAGGCCTGGCTCGCTCACGTCGGCGACTCGCGCATCTACCTCGTGCGAGGCGACACGATCACGCAGTTGACCGACGACCACTCGCTCGTTGCCGTGATGGTCCGCGAAGGCCTGCTGACGTCGAAAGAAGCGGAGAACCATCCACGCCGCAATGTTCTGCAACGCTCGATCGGCGTCAGCGAAGAAGTCGACGTCGATGTGCGTGGTCCGATCGACCTGCAGGAGCTCGACACGTTCGTCCTTTGCAGCGACGGTCTGCACGGTCTCGTCAAACCCAACGAGATCAAGGACATCGTGCTGAAGGCGAACTCCATCGAAGAGGCGGCTGACACGATGGTCAGGATCGCGCTCGAGCGAGGCGGACCGGACAACGTCACGGTCATCGTCGCGCGCCTCGAGCGGGCGGACGCGGAGAGGACCGTCGTGGAACGCGGCGCGGCGTTTGACGAAACGATTCGTGAAGAAGCGACGCCGGTCGCGGGTCGCACGGCGCCGGTTGCGCAAGAACCGGAGCCAATCATTGAATCCGTATCAGCCCGCACGATCGACGACCAGCGACCGACGACCCGGCTCCGCGCCTCCGCCGTCGTCAAGTGGGCCCTCCTGTTCGTTTTCGTCCTCGGCGCAGCGGGCGCGTGGCTCTTCCTCAACCAGCAACAGATGTTTCAAAGCCAGAGCTCTTCATCACGCGCGAAGTAGCCCATGTTCCGCTCCCGTCACGTCCGCTTCCTGATGACCGTCGCGATCGCGACGTCGTGCCGCAGCGATGTTCCGCACCTCGACGAGGTGCAGAAGATGGCCTACAGCGTCAAGCCGGCCGTCGTGCGCGTGAATGCTCTGGGAACCGCGGACTTCCAGTACGGCCGTGCGTCGATCGAGGCCATCGAACAGCGTATGCGGTCCGACGGCCACTCCGTCGACGCGCGAAACGTTCCGCAGACGGACGCATCGGTCGAGACGGGTGCCGGTGGGTCGGGCAGCGGCTTCATCATCCATCCCGACGGATACATCGTCACGAACGGACACGTCGTCGCGCCGACGAGCGATTCCAATCAGCTCAATCGCGACCTGCGCCACAACGGTGCGATCTCCGCGCTCGTGCGTCATTTTCCAGTCGAGGAGCTGCGCGCGCTGTATCGCGACGATGCCCTCGACCGCTACATCGACATGCTCGCGTCTTCGGGCAGCCTGTCGAACGTACGGGTCGTCACGGAAGTGGAGTTGTCGAACGGTGAGAAGCTTCCGTTCAAGCTGGAGCGCTATTCGCCGTCGCTCAGCGAACGCGGTACCGACCTGGCCCTGCTCCACGTCAACCGGAACAAACTTCCGATCCTCCGCCTCGGCGATTCGGATTCGGTCGGCGTGGGCGCTTCGATCTGGTCGGTCGGTTACCCGGCTGTCGCCAGCAGCACGGACGAGGTCATCGGCGGGTGGTTGTCGCGTGACAGCGACCTCGAGGCGACGTTCAATCCCGGCACGATCACGTCGATCAAGCGCAACGTCGCCAACGCCACCGTCTTTCAATCGAACGTTGCGATTTATCGCGGCAACTCCGGCGGCCCGGCCGTCAACAAAGACGGTGAGGTGATCGGAATCTCGACGTGGGGCCACACGAGCGCCGAGCAGATCAAGTTTCTCGTGCCGATCAACGCCGCGAAGGCATTCATCGCGCAGTCCGGCGTCGCGCCGAACGTCGACGGCGAATTCAATCGTTACTACCGCACAGCGCTCGACGACGCGGCGGCGGGAGAGTGGAGCGCGGCCCGGACAAACCTGGCCGGCGCCTCACGGCTTTTCCCGAACTCTCCGGACCTGATCCGTTTCAATCACGAGGCGGAGCGGGCGATGAATCATGGTTCGCATTGGCCATCGCGCGTGATGACGACCGTCGTCGCCGGCAGCCTCGGTTTCGTCGCCATTGTGGGAGCGATCGCGCTCGCTGCAGGGTCGCGCCGGACGAGAGTCCCTCGAGAGGTGACCACGCGGAACGTGGAGACGCTGGTGGAGCCGATCGACGTCACCGCTGCACGCCGGGGCGTGATCGGCAAGTTCACGATCCTCAACGGCCCACGCGCGGGTGAAAAGCTCGGCCTGGGCGGCTCGGGAATCCGCATCGGCCGCGAGTCGGCAATCTGTGAGATCGTATTGGAAAATCCGAAGGTGTCGCGACTTCATGCTGAGGTGGTCTCGCTCGACGGCAAGGTGATGCTGATCGACAGGAATTCCTCGAACGGCACGTATGTCAACGATGAAAAGATCGATCGGCGATATCTGAGAGACGGCGACATCATTCATTTCGGCGGCCGCAATGCGATTGCGGTCGCGTTTCATGCGTGAGGGGAACAGTGGCCGACAAGCGATGTGAAAACGGGCACTTCATCGACGAGTCGTGGGATCTCTGTCCGTACTGTCCGGCGGAGAGCGCCGAGCAGGAAATCCCGGTCGTCCGCCCTTCGAGAACCGCCCGCCCCGAAACGGCGGTTGACGCGCCGGCTGCGCAACGGGAGCCATTGCGGCCGATCACGGCCGCCACGCCGCCCGTTCCGCGACGCGAAGTCGCCCCGACGGAACGGCCGCCGATGGAACGAACGCAGAGTCCACCGATCGAGCGCACTGTGGCCGTGCCGAAGATCGATGCTGCGGCGGGTGCCCAACCGAAGCGCTACGTCGTCGGCTGGCTCATCGGATTGGACGCCAGCACACGCGGCGAGTCGTATCCGGTCCGCATGGGACGCAACGTTCTCGGCCGCGATCGTCGCTCCGACATCGTCGTCAACGACGATCAGGCCTCGTCGCATCACGCCGACCTCGTGTTCCGCCCCGAAGAACGCCGGTTCATCCTCATGGACCACAACTCGACGAACGGGACATATGTCAACGAAAACGAGATCGAGCCGCGGCGCGATCTCCTGGGACGCGATGTGATCCGAATCGGTTCGCAGAAGTTCCTCTTCATGCCGCTCGTTCAGGACGGCTTCTACTGGGACGATGAAGGTGCTCTGAAATGATCGGAAACGTGATCGGCAATTACCGCATCGACCGCGAGATCGGCGAAGGCGGAATGAGCCACGTATACGTCGGGAAGACGACGGCGGCGACCGAGATTCTCCCGGCGAACTACGAAGTCGTGCTGAAGGTGATGTCCGACGAGCTGGCCGGCGAGATCACCGCTCGCAAGCGATTTGCGAAAGAGGCGCAGATCCTCTCGAAGCTGCGCCATCGTTACATCACGCGTTTCTACGAATTCATCAACAATGAGACGGGCGCTGTCCTCGTGATGGAGTACGTGGAAGGCCTTCCCGTCGACATGATCATCGCTGAGAAAGGCGCTCTTCCCATCCGCGACTCCGTCAGCATCACGCAGTGCATGCTCGAGGCGCTGGTCTACGCGCACGGCAAGGGCATCGTTCATCGCGACATCAAGCCGGCGAACCTCATTCGCGAGAAATCGGGCGCAGTGAAAGTGACCGACTTCGGCATCGCGAAGATCAAGGAAGGCGCAGGCGCGACGACGCAGACTGTGCTGACGAAGTCGGGCTTCCTCCTCGGCACGCCGCACTACATGTCGCCGGAACAGATCCGTGAGCCGAAAGACGCCGGCGCGAAATGCGACATCTACTCGGCAGGCGTCGTCCTCTACGAGATGCTGACCGGTCAACTGCCCTTCAACAGCCGGTCGCTGCCGAAGCTGATCGACGCGATTTATCGCGGCGAGAAGCAGCCGCCCAGCGCGCTCCGTCACGAGATCGACAAGGACCTCGAGGCGATCGTGCTCAAGTCGATGCATCCGAGGCATGAGCAGCGATACGAGTCGGCGCGCGAATTCTATGAAGCGCTCGAGGAGTACAACGCGAAGCAGCCGGTTTCCGGTCCGCCCACCGCACGCGTGGCGATGCCCGCTGCCCAGGCCGCCGCGTCGGGCGGCGGATCGTGGGTCCTCGTTCCCGTGAAGAGCGACTCGACCGAGAAACACACGATCAGCGGCGACAACGTCATGGTCGGACGCGACCGCACCTGCTCGATCGTCCTGTCCCATCCCGCGGTGTCGCGCCGCCACGCGCGGATCACACTGAGCGGGTCGGCATGGGTGCTCGAGGACCTGCAGTCCGCGAACGGGACGTACGTCAACAACACGCGCGTCGACAAAGTGAAATTGAAAGTCGGAGACGTCGTACGCTTCGGTGCGGATCCGGCGTGCACGTATGTTTTGAGGGACCATTGATGAGAGCGCAGAGGGCAGAGGGCAGAGCGCAGGAGTTGACGGTCTGCGCTCTGCGCTCCGCGCTCTGCGCTCTGGAGTACGCATGACACAGATCAACTGCTTACGCTGCAAGACGCCCTTCGACACGACGCTCGATCAATGTCCGAGCTGCGGCGAAAAGGTCACGAGCTTCCAGCGCACGTATTCAGCACGGCTCATCGACGGCAAGTACCAGATCCTCGACCGACTCGGCGTCGGCGGAATGGGCGAGATCTTCAAAGTCCGCCACATCCATCTCAATGAGTTGCGCGTCATCAAAATCATGCGGCCGAACGTGGCCGCCGACGATCAGGGTCTGCAGCGATTCCTTCAGGAAGCGCGCACATCCACAACGATCAAGCAGCGCAACCTGGCGATGCTTTACGACTTCGCTCAACTCGATGACGGCTCGTACTACATGGTGTGGGAGTTCATCGACGGCGTGAACATTCAGAAGTGGATCGCGACGAATGGTCCCGTTCCGCCGCGGCTGTCGGTCGAGATTTCGGTCCAGGCACTGACTGGTCTCGACCATCTCCATTCGATGGGGCTCATCCATCGCGACATCTCGCCCGAGAACATCATGCTGTCGCAGGATCATCACGGGAAACTGCTCGTGAAGGTGATCGACTTCGGCATCGCCAAGTCGCTCGCGGAAGGCGAGGGCGCCGGTCAGGGCCTGACGCAGACCGGCATGTTCCTCGGCAAACTGAAGTACGCATCGCCGGAGCAGGCCGGATATCTGAAAGACGGCGAACATCTCGATCCGCGCAGCGATCTCTATTCGTTCGGCATCGTGCTGTACGAGATGCTCGCCGGCCGCGCGCCGTTCCAGGCCACGAATCCGCACGGCTACATCCTCAAACACGTGACGGAGAAACCGCCGCCGATCATCGAGATGAATCCGCAGGCGCGCGTGCCCGCCCAACTCGAGTCGCTGATCATGAAGGCGCTCGAGAAGAGCCGCGACAACCGGTTTGCGACGGCCGCTGACTTCGCCAATGCGCTCGAGGCGATCCGCGCGACGATTCCTCCCGATCAGAAATATGGTCTCGGCGAGCGGATGGTGACGCTCTCCGCGGCGAAAACGCTGCAGGAGCTGCCGAAATACACCGGCACCGTCGGAACGATGGGCGGCCAGCAGACACAACAGACATCCGCGGGCCAACAACAGACGCAGCGCACGTCGATCACGCCATCGCAGAACGAACCGACTGTGCTCGAGCGCGGCGTCACGAAATCGACGGCGAGCAACGAAGCAACGGTCGTGGAGCGTCTGGGCGGCCAGCCGACAGGTGCCGAGGCGACTGTCCTCGAACGGCAGATGGCGCCCCCGAAGAAGAATTCGATGGCCATCGGCGCGATCGCCGCGGTCGTCGTCCTCGCGCTCGTGGCCGGCGGATACTTCATGACGCATCGAAAGGGCACTGACACTGGAACACAAACCGGCGGCCC